>NZ_JBFJMY010000428.1:0-3546 GCF_041633695.1 Hydrogenophaga sp. | reverse complement strand
GGCGTGCACGACCTGGTGATCGCTCCAGCGGTGTACGAACACACTCCTGAAGGCATTTCGCGCCAGCGCCTGACCGAAGACACGATTGGCGTGTATTGCGCCGCGAGCCACCCCCTGGCACAAGCGACCGCACCCAAGCCCGAAGCGCTGGAGGCATGCAACTGGCTCAATGTGGGCATCACCTCGCCGTTCCAGAACGTGCAGTTCGAGCTGCTGGCCAGTGCGGGCGTGAAGAATGTTCGCACCCAGCTGGTCACGGTCGGCGACGCGGTGATGCTGCTCGACGTGCTGGCGCAAGGCCGCCATCTGGCGGTCTTGCCCGGCGTGCCCATCGAGCTGCTCAGGCCCCGGTACGACTTTCGCAAACTGCCCTTGTCCGGTGCGCCATCGCGGCGGGATTTGTACGTCTGGTGCCGCGAAGACCTGGCCGACAAGGACATGTTCCAGACCTTTTTCCGCGTTGCGCAGCAAGTCGTTGAAGCCAACCGACAAGGGCCCGCGTCGCATTGAGCCGGCATGTCGTCGCAAACAAAAAAGCCCCTCCAAGGGGCTTTTTTTGATTCGGCAACGGATTCAGTGCATCAAGGCCATCGGGCCGGAAGGCAGGTCCTGTGGCTCGTGGTCGGGGTGGTGCGACACAAAGAAGCGCAGCTTTTGATCGAGCTTGTTGACGCGTGTTTTGGCCTCGGATTCGCAATGGTGTTTGGAGATCAGGTTGAACACCTTGCCGCGCAAGAACCACAAGTCCTTGGGGCTTTGGCACGACAGCAGGGCCGCCTGTATGCGCAAGCGCATCGGGTCCTGAATGTCCACCATGGCTTCGTGGAACTCGTCCACGAGAAAATCCAACTCGAGCACCTGCGTGTCGTGATAACTGGCCGGCTTGGGTTTGAACCAAGATAAATTGAAAAACATGACACGCTCCATTTCGTACGCTGTTTCAGGGAGAGAGAATCCCTTTGCTCTCAACCCAACATCGGCAAGTGTCGGCCCGACTTGAGAGGGGAAAACGCTGAAAAAGAGGGTGTTTCCGACGAGTGGTCGTGACGTATTTAACGCCGTCCGTCAATGGTTTTCAGTGTCCGGAAATCGGGTCGAAAAATGCAGCCCAAAAGCATGCGTCAATCGAAAGCACTCACCACCCGCAGCACGTCGGCACCGTAGGCATCGCGTTTTTTCTGGCCCAGTCCGGGAATGCCGTCGAGCTCATCGGGCGTGCGGGGTTTCTGGCTGGCAATGGCGCGCAAGGTGCTGTCGTGGAAGATCACGAAGGCCGGCAGATTGTGCTCGCGTGCCACCTCGGCGCGCCAGGCTTTGAGCGCGTCCAGGCACTCGCGCTCGGCGAGGCTGAGCGGCTGGCCATCGGGTGCCACGTCGGCCTTGGCGCTGCGTTTGGCGCGGCTGCTGCGCCCGCTTTCGCGTGCGCCTTCCGACAAGGACTTGAGCCACACCTGGGTTCCGCCCTTGAGGATGTCGCGCGCACCGTCGGCCAGGTGCAAGGTGTTGTACGGCTGCCCGTCCACCTGCACCGCTTCGCGCGCGATCAGCTGGCGCAACAGTGCGCGCCACTGGGTTTCGGACAGGTCGGCCCCAATGCCGAAGGTGGACAGCTTGTCGTGCCCGTATTGCGCCATCTTGTCGGTCTGCTTGCCGCGCAGGATGTCCATGATGTGGCCGGCGCCAAAGGCGGTGTTGCTGGCCTGTTGCACCCGGTAGATGCACGAGAGCAGTTTGCGCGCGGCCTCGGTCGCGTCGTGCAGTTCGGGCGGCTTGATGCAGTTGTCGCAGTTCATGCAGACCGGCACCAGCCGTCCTGCTTCCGGGCCATTCCAAGGGGGTGCAGCGTCGGGGTCATCGGGCCTGCCGCCGGGCCGCCCCAAGGCTGGCCCAGCCCCCTCGGGGGGCAGCGACCCGCGTAGCGGCGGAGCGTGGGGGCCCTGGTACTGTTCGTCGAAATACGCCAGCAGGCGCACGCGGCGGCAGTCGCTGGCTTCGGCCAGCCCCAGCAGCGCATCGAGCTTGCCGCGCAAGGCTTGTTTGAACTCTTCGGCGGCGGGGCTTTCGTCGATCATGCGGCGCTGGTTCACCACGTCTTGCAGGCCGTAGGCCATCCAGGCGTTGGCGGCTTCGCCATCGCGCCCGGCGCGGCCCGTCTCCTGGTAATAGCCCTCGATGTTCTTGGGCATGTCCAGGTGGGCCACAAAGCGCACGTCGGGCTTGTCGATGCCCATGCCAAAAGCAATGGTGGCCACCATGATGATGCCGTCTTCGCGCAGAAAGCGGTCCTGGTGCTGCTGCCGCTTCGCCGCGTCCATGCCGGCGTGGTAGGGCAGGGCCTTGAAGCCGGCGCTGTTGAGCATGCCGGCCACCTCGTCCACCCGGCGGCGCGACTGGCAATACACGATGCCGGCGTCGTGCCCGTGCGGGCCGCTGTGCTCGTCGCGTATGAAGCGCTGCAACTGGGTGGTGGCGTCTTTCTTTTCGACGATCTGGTAGCGGATGTTGGGCCGGTCGAAGCTGCTGATGAAGGTCTGTGCACTCTCCAGTTGCAGGCGCTCGACGATGTCGGCGCGGGTGAGCGCGTCGGCGGTGGCGGTGAGCGCCACGCGTGGCACGTCGGGGAAGCGCTCGTGCAGCACCGCCAGGCCCCGGTATTCGGGCCGGAAGTCGTGCCCCCACTGGCTCACGCAATGCGCTTCGTCGATGGCGAACAGGCTCAGCAGACCGCGCTCGCGCAGCGAATCCATCAAGGCCAGAAAACGCGGCGTGGTCAGGCGCTCGGGCGCGGCGTAGAGCAGGGTGAGCTCGCCGCGCAGCATCTGCTTTTCAATCGCCTGCGCGTCTTCCTGCGACAGGCTGGAATTGAGAAAGGCGGCGGACACACCCGCTTCGAGCAATGCGCCTACCTGATCGTGCATCAGCGCGATCAGCGGCGAGACCACCACCGCCAGGCCTTTGCCCTGGCGGTGCCGCACGATGGCCGGGATCTGGAAACACAGCGATTTGCCCCCGCCCGTGGGCATGAGCACCAGGGCGTCGCCGCCCTCGCTCACGTGGCGGATGATGGCGGCCTGCGGACCCCGGAAGGCGTCGTAGCCGAACACCTCCTGCAGCACACCGGCGCAGGTTTCCAGGGTTTCACCGTCGGCGGAAATATCGATCGGGCTCATGGCTTTGCTGCCCGCTCACTGCGAAAGGCATGGGGTCGTTGCAGCAGCACCGCGTTCACATCCATGCTCACATTTGCTCCCACGGCAGTTCGTCGTGGCGCCAGCCATTGATGGTGGAACGCTTGAACGCATCGTTCAAATCGCCCTCGAAGCCGTGCACCACATGGGCCACGGCCGAAAAACCGGCGGCTTCCAGTGCCCGGCCCGCGTCCAGCGTGCGCTTGCCGCTGCGGCAGATCAGCAAAACCGGGCGCGTCTTGCTGCCGGCCTCGTTTTCCACGGCCGCCGCGAAACGCACCGGGTCGGGTGTGAGGTCGGGGTATTCGTACCAGGGAATGTTCTCCACGCCGGGCGGGCGCCCCACGTAGAGCGACTC
>NZ_JBFJMY010000427.1:0-3546 GCF_041633695.1 Hydrogenophaga sp. | reverse complement strand
CGACAAAGGGCAGCTTTTCTTCTTCCGCCGCTTTTTTCAACTCGGCGAGCAAGGCTTTTCCAAAGCCGTCGTCTTGATAGAACACCGCCACCCGCTGGAGGCCGATCAGCTTCATCTGGCTCAGGATGCGTCGCGCTTCGTTTGCGTAACTGGCGCGCACATGGAACACCAGCGGATTGAAGTTGTCGCGAAACGCCGAGGCCCCGGTGACCGGCCCAAACACGATGGTGCGCGTCTCTTTCAACAGCGGCAGAATGGCCGCCGTCTGCGCGGTGCCGGTGTTGTTGTAGATCATGAAGACCTTGTCCTGCTCCAACAACTGACGCGTGTTCTCCACGGCCCGTTTGACATCAAATCCGTCGTCCAAAGTGATGTACTGGATCTTGCGACCATGCACGCCACCGGCTGCGTTCACCGCTGCAAAGTACAGCCGGGAGCCTGCGGCGTAGTCGGTGGTTTGTGCGCCCAGTGGTCCGGTGAGCACCATGGAGGCGCCCAAACGGATTTCGTCGTTGCTCACACCGTCGTCGGCGGCGTGAGCAACTGCGCCCATGGCCGCCAGGCCCAGGCTGAGAACGGATATACAAAATGCGCGAAATGTCATGCGTGACTCCCTTTCCTTCGGTGGCTGAGATTGGAGGGAGCATCGTCTTGTATTTGGTTATGAATTACAACCAAATCGCGTAAAACCCAGGGTTTTCCCTGGCGTCAAGTCTGCGCAAGATGTCCGCTTGTTCACGGTGCAAGGTGCCGTGGGGCCTTGCACGGCACGGGTCGCATGCAACGGCGCAGCTGCCCGTTGCGTCGGTGGCTGGATAGGGGTGGCCGCCAGCCTTGTGCCCCGCGGCATCTGGCCGTGGGCGGCCAGATGCCGCCAGATATAGCGGGACGTTTGACCTCGGACCGAGGCGCTTGACCAGTTTTTTTGACCGGGGCTGCAAGCCCCAACATCTACCAGCCGGCGTAAACCAGCGCCGCCAGCCCTACCAGTTGCTCGGAAAGTCGTAATTCTCGTCCAGCACCCGCCCGGCCATGACCGGCAGCATGTGGCTGATGAACACCTGGCCCACCCATTGCCGCGTGGCGTTTTCACCGGCGTGGGTGTCTGCGTGCAGGATCAGGCTGCTGAACGAGGTGATGCCCACATCGAAGTTCAGGTCGTGCGGCACGGCCGGTGGGCGCAGCGCCTCGTCCGGTGGCACACCGGTTTCCAGGTTCCAGGCGCTCAAGAAGCGATCGAAGCAGCCCACGGTGCCCTGGCGCCACACGTCGGCCAGATAAAAATTCCAGGCCCCCGGCTCTTCGGTCACAAAGCCCCAGGCAAAAGTGTAGATGCGCTCGGGCACCGGATCGAGCAAGCCGATTTCGCGCACCTCGGGCAAGGCCGCGAACTCGTTGAACAAGGCGCTGGGGCCGGAGGGTTGGGCGGCCACGAAGCGTGCCACTTCCTGGGCGTCGGCTTCGAACAGCGCCTGTGGTTCCGACCACGAAGGTTTGGCGCGGTTGAGCAGGCGCGAGGTCGCGTCCACCGTCTTGCGCGCGTTGATGCACCAGTCCATGAACCGCTTGCGGCCTTCGTCCGTGGATATCTGCTGGAGCATGGTTTCGAACGCGGCGTCTTCTTGCAGATGCCCGCTTTCGCGCAGGCGCAACACGATGTCGAGCATGGAGTTGCGGGTGATGTGTTCGATGGCATAGGCCGCCGCCCCGCCTTCAAAGCCGGTCATGGACTGCTGTATCCAGGCCATGGTGTCCTGGTCCGACAGGCCTTGCGGCGCACGCGGCATGTCGCCAAAGAGTGCGCGCAACACGCGTACGGTATCCAAATCGCTGGCCATCTCGTCTCCGGTGATGAATTTCGCGCGCCGGGCTCCACCCGGCACCGCGTTCAGGTCAAAGCATAGTGCCGATTCGCCAGCAGCTGGCAACGCGCAACGCACCCAGCCCAAAACAGACGGCAAAACCATGGCCAGGTTCACGCCCCTGGGAGCCTGCGCGGCAGAAGAAGCGTCGGCTGCAAACCGCCCGCAGCGGTCCATTTTTTCACCGTCTTTGTGCCCCATAGCCGGGTTATGGGGCTGCACATCCGGCAAAAACTGTCCTCGCTGGGGGCGATTTTCGCTTTCGACGCCTTCTGCCGCACAGGCTCCTAGAATAGTTCGGCCACCCTCCCGCACGCCTTCTTTTGCCTACGCCCTCCGACCATCCCCCCAAACCGCAGGCCGGGTTCTCAGCCGCCGAGTGGTTGCGTGCCTGGTTGCCGGCACGCATGCGCGTCAACAGGCGGGAGCAGTTGCGGGTCGTGGTGGGCGCCACGTTGGGCATTCTGGTCACCGCCTGGTTGAGCCGCTCTCTGGCCTGGGATGGCGCACAAGCCTGGCCCTGGTTGATCGCACCGATGGGCGCCAGCGCGGTGCTGGTGTTTGGTGTGCCGGCCAGCCCGCTGGCACAACCCTGGGCTGTGGTGGGTGGCAACACCTTGTCGGCACTGGTGGGCGTGGCCTGTGTGCGCTGGGTCGGTTCGCCCGAATGGGCCGCCGCACTGGCGGTGGGCCTGGCCATCGGGCTGATGTTTGCGCTGCGCTGCCTGCACCCGCCGGGCGGGGCATCGGCCTTGCTGGTGGCGCTCACCGGTGTGTCCGACCCCTGGTTTGCGCTCGATCCCGTGCTGCTCAATTCCTTGTTGCTGATGGTGGTGGGCGTGGCCTACAACACAGCCACGCGCCGGCAGTACCCACACCCACAACTGCCCCCGCTGCAAGCCCCGGCACGCGACCACGAAGCCGACGCCGTGGAGGCGGACCTGAACGCGGTGCTGACCCGCTACAACCAGGTGCTGGACATCAGCCGCGACGATTTGAAGGCCTTGCTGGAAGACACGCAGCTCAGCGCCTACCAGCGCAAACTCGCCAACCTGCGCTGCCGCGACATCATGTCCACGCACCTCATCACGGTGCGCCACCTCACCCCGCTGGGCCAGGCCTGGAGCCTGTTTCGCCAACACCACGTGAAGGCGCTGCCGGTGGTGAACGCCGACGGTGGCATTGTCGGCATCGTCACCCCGGCCGACTTCATGCGCGCCGCCGAAGCACAGGACGAAGGCGGTTTTGAATCGCGCTGGCGCCTCTTGCGCAAATGGGCCAGCGCCGAACGGCCCAGCCCGCACGAAACCGTGGGCCAGATCATGACGCGCCAGGTGCGCGTGGCCAGCGTGGACCGGCACCTGGCCGAGTTGATTCCGCTCTTTGGCAGCAGCGGCCACCACCACATCCCCATCATCGGGGCTGGTGAACGGCTGGTCGGCATGGTCACCCAGTCGGATGTGGTGGCGGCCTTGTCGCAATCGTCCAAGCCCGACAAGTGAAATCCGGCGCACCACACGGCGGTGCAGAATCGGCCCATGCGAACAACAGGATGGCGCCATCGTTGGTGGGGGCTGGCCGGGCTGGCCATGGCCCTGGCGGGCGCGGCGCTGATCGCGCGCCAGGCGCTGGAGCAGGAGCGCGCGGCTTTTGAAACCAACGCCCGCATCGCGCACCGCCTGCT
>NZ_JBFJMY010000426.1:0-3551 GCF_041633695.1 Hydrogenophaga sp. | reverse complement strand
GCGCTTGCGCAAGAAGGTGGTGGTTCCGGTGGAAGAAAAAGCCGAGTTCGTGCTCATGGGGGTCGGTTCGCAGGCGGTGCTGCTGATGGACCCGCGCACGCAGGTGGACCCGGTCCCGGGCGAGGAAAAGCCCTAGGAGCCTGCGCGGCAGAAGAGGCGTCGGCTGCAAATCGCCCGCAGCGGTCCATTTTTTACCGTCTATTTGCCCCATAGCCGGGCTATGGGGCTGCACATCCGGCAAAAACTGTCCTCGCTGGGGGCGATTTTCGCTCTCGACGCCTTCTGCCGCGCAGACTCCTAGCGCAGTATCAGAATCGGCACCGGGCTGGTGCGCAGCAGCGTCGATGTGGTGCTGCCCAGAATCAGCTGTCGGATGCGCGAATGGCCGTACGCGCCCATTGCCAGCAATTCCATGCCGTGCTGCAGCGCGTAGCTCACCAGCGCCAGTTCGGGCTCGCCACTGGTGTGTTGCGTGATCACGCCAAAGCCTTCTTCCTCCAGTACACCACGCGCCCATTGCAGCGAAGCTTCAGCCGCCGCCGCATCGTGCGAGACCTGGACCACATGGCAGGCCATGCCTTTGAGCAAGGGGCTGGTGGCGATGCGTTCGACAGTTTTGCGCCCGGTCAGACTGCCGTCGAACGCCACCATGAAGCGCTGCGGTTCGTGCAGGGCACCGGTGGCCACCAGCACCGGGCGGGCCACGGCGCGGATGGCGCGTTCCAGGTGGTGGTCCAGGTGCAGTTTGCCGCTGCCGGAGGTTTGGTGGGTGCGGCCCAGCACATACAAGCGGGTTTCGTTCTGCAGATCCAGCAGGTTCTCGGCCAGGTCGCCGTGGCGCTGCCGCTGGCTGACGTCGGCGTGGCCGTTCTGCACCACGCGCGAGTGCAACTGCTCCAGCAGCAGGCGCCCGTGTTCTTGCGCCAGCTTGCTGCGCTGCTCGTCCACGGCGGCCAGGTCGCTCAGCAGGCCTTCGCGCACGTCCATGCTCAAGGTGCCGCTGAAATCGGCCAGGGGCGCGAGTTCGGGGTGGCGTTCCAGCACGTGCAGCAATTCCAGTGGCGCGCCCAGCCGGCGGGAAGCCCAGGCGGCCCAGTCGCAGACGTCGGGCGATGCGCTGGTGGCGTCCACGCAGGCGATGGTTTTGAGAGAAAGATTCATGGGATCTCCGTGCGGGTGCGATCTGGGTCGGTCTGAGGCTGCAAGGGGTTGGAGCGCTCAGTGCATCATTTGTTCAACCGCGTCGGGCTTGTCGTGCACCGCAAAACGGTCGAGCATGGTGGCGCTGGCTTTGTTCATGCCCAGCAATTCCACCTCGGTGCCTTCGCGGCGGAATTTGAGCACCACTTTGTCCACCGCGCTCACCGCGGTGATGTCCCAGAAGTGGGCGTGGCTCATGTCGATCACCACCTTGTCCAGCACTTCCTTGAAATCGAAGTGGGCGAGAAAGGCGTCGGCGGAAGCGAAGAACACCTGGCCCACCACCCGGTAGGTGCGCACGCGCCCATCGGCGCTGGCCTCGGAGCCGACCCAGAGAATGCGACCGACCTTGTGGGCAAAAAAGAACCCGCTCAGCAATACGCCCACCAGCACACCTTGGGCGAGGTCGTGCGTGAACACCGTGACCAGGGTTGTGGCCAGCATGACCACGCTGGAGCTTTTGGGGTGGGTGCGCAGGTTGCCCAACGACGACCAGCTGAAGGTGCCGATGGACACCATGATCATGACGGCGACCAGTGCCGCCATCGGAATCTGCCGCACCCAGTCGCCCAGGAACACCACCAGGATCAGCAGGAACACGCCCGCCACCAGGGTGGACAGGCGCCCGCGCCCACCCGATTTCACGTTGATGACCGACTGCCCGATCATGGCGCAGCCAGCCATGCCGCCGAGCAGTCCGCTGGCGATGTTGGCCACACCTTGGCCCACGCATTCGCGGCTCTTGTTGCTGTCGGTGTCGGTCAGATCGTCCACGATCTGCGCCGTCATCATGGATTCGAGCAGGCCGACCACGGCCAGCGTGGCCGAGAACGGAAACACGATGCGCAAGGTGTCCCAGTTGAGCGGCACGTCGGGCAGCAGGAAGATCGGCAGGCTGTCGGGCAGTTCGCCCATGTCGCCCACGGTGCGGATGTCCAGCCCCAGCCACAGGCTCACGCCGGTGAGCACCACGATGGTGACCAGCGGCGAAGGCACGGCCTTGGTGAGGTAGGGCAGCAGGTAGATGATGCCCAGCCCGGCCGCCACCATGGCGTACACCTGCCAGCCCACGTTGGTGAGTTCGGGCAGTTGCGCCATGAAAATCAGAATCGCCAGTGCGTTCACAAAACCGGTGACCACCGAGCGCGAGACAAAGCGCATCAGCGAACCCAGCCGCAGCGCACCGGCGCCGATTTGCAACACGCCGGTGAGCAAGGTGGCCGCCAGCAGATACTGCAAGCCGTGGTCTTTCACCAGCGTCACCATCACCAGCGCCATGGCGCCGGTGGCGGCCGAGATCATGCCGGGGCGACCGCCCGCAAAAGCGATCACCACCGCGATGCAGAAGGATGCGTACAGACCGACCTTGGGGTCCACCCCCGCGATGATGGAAAAGGCAATCGCCTCGGGAATCAAGGCCAGCGCCACCACGGTACCGGCCAGCACATCGCCGCGGATATTGGAAAACCATTGCTGGCGTATGCGTTGCACTGAAATCATGGATCGTCGCGTGTATCCGGCTTAGCCCATGCAGGCAAGACCGGGTTCAAAAAGAAGAGGATGTGCCGCCACGCCGTGGGCACGCGGTGCCGGGACGGTCACGAATAGGCTGCGACGCGCCAGGCAGGGGGCCTGGGTTGCTGTAGCTCGGGTATGCGGTCGATTTTAACTGGCGGCGGCGGCCCCAAGCGGCACCAAGCGCCTGGCCACGCCGCGCGTTGGCAAGATCGTGGGCAAAGCGGGACAATCGCAGAAGTCTGAACCTTCAGGGGGCACGTCATGCTGTTCATGGTCATCGAGCATTTCAAAGACAACGACATGCTGCCGGTCTACCGCCAGCTGCGAAGCGGCTCGCGCAAGCTGCCCGCGGGCTTGAAATACATCGACAGCTGGGTGGAGCCCAACTTCAGCCGGTGCTTTCAGCTCATGGACTGCGACGACCTGCGTGTGCTGCAGCAGTGGGTGCTGGAATGGCAGGGCTGTGGCATGACGGCGGAGCTGGTGCCGGTGGTCGGTAGCCAGGACACGCAGAGCGTGGTAGCGCCTTTTCTCGAAAAGACCTAGGGTGGGGCGGCGTATCCCGCTGCGACACCCTTCGGCGTCGGCCATGGGCGCCTGCTGTAAGAATGCACGCCGCCGTGCGACTGACGCCCATGGCCTGCGAAGCGCCGACGAGGCCCCGATGCACGCCCAGCCCCCGCAACCCGAGTGGAGAACCCGTCATGGAGCGAAGAACGATGTTGAAAACCCTGACCGCCTGGCTGGCGGGAACCGGTCTGGCAGCCCCCAGCATGGCCGCGCCACCGTTCCCGCTGCAGAGAAAGGACATGCACCGTGTCACAGCTACGATG
>NZ_JBFJMY010000425.1:0-3559 GCF_041633695.1 Hydrogenophaga sp. | reverse complement strand
GGCCGGCCTCGGTGCCGACCAGATGGATCTTGCCGGCGTACATGCCGCCGAGCTGCGACACGTCGAGCGCAAAGGCCGGGGCCGCTGCGCCGCCGGTGGCCGCCTGGGCGTTGACAGCGCTGTGATCGGCGCTGATGTCGTTGACGCCACCGACCACCTTCAAATCCTGGGCCCAGACGCCTGCGTTGAGTTCGATGGCGCGGGCCAGGATGCCGGTGTGGTCGGTCAGCGAAGCGTCCAGACCGGCGCCGTGGATGGTGATGGTGCCGCGCTGCACCTGGTAGCCATCGAGTTGCCCGCCTTGCAGCAGCGGGGTGCCGGTGGTGAGGGTGGCGCGGCTGGCGTTGACGAAGCCGGCGCCATCGATCTGAATGCCCGCCGGGTTGGCGATGACGATTTCGGCGCGTTGGCCGGCCACTTCGATGAAGCCGCGCAGTTGGCTGGGGTTGGCGCTGTTGACTTCGTTGAGGATCACGCGCGCGCTGCCGCCAGCCAGCCAGGGGTTGCCTTGCACCCAACCACCGAGCTGGGTCTGCACGTTGCCCCGGCTGTTGTTGAGGATGGCGCCGTTGCCCTGTACGTCGAACTGTTGGTAGGTGTTGCGCGAGATACCGGCGGCGCTGGGCGTCTGGATGTTGACCACCGGCGTGCCGTTGGGCGCCGCCAGCACGGTGGGTCGCTGCGCGCCTGGCGCGTTGGGATCGGCAACGATCTGGGCGTGCAAGCTGGTGTGCATGGGCAACGCCAGAAACAGGCCGAAGGCGAGGGCGAGCGCACGGCTCAGGTCTTGCAAGCGCAAGGACAGGCTGCCGCACGATCCACGGCGTGTACCCGAGTCCCTTGCGCTGGCGGGCCGGTTGGTCGTGGCGGTTTCGCTCACCACCATGTACTGGCCACGCGCGGCGTTGAAAATGATCCGGTGACAGTGCTTGTTCATGTGGACTCCCTGCGTTGCATTTTTTGACCTTCAGAACCCGGCGTTCAGCTGAAATCCGTAGCTCACATGGGCGGTGCGAAAGCCTTCGGGCTTTTTCAGCGGCGCGCCGGCAAACAGCTCGTATTGCACCCGGCCCGCCGAGCCGCGCAGGCCCAGCACGGCACCGCTCAGACGCCGACCCAGCAGCGATCCCGCGCTGGGCCCGCCCACTTGCCCTGTGTCCAGCGCAACGAACCAGAACATGCCGTCTGGCCCGACGGCGGTGAGCAACTCGTTGCGCAGCAGCCAGCCGCGTTCGGCGCTGAGGCTGGATGCGCCATCGAAACCGCGCACGGTGTAGCGCCCGCCGATGGCAAAGCGGTCTTGCGGCGTGAGCGGCGTGCGGTTGAACTGGGCGCGCCATTGGCCGTTGTATTGCCAGCGCCGACCCGCGATGGACAAGGGCCATTGCAGGCCGATATCGGCGCTGACCAGCGCGAAACGGGAACTGCCTTCGCCAAAAGCTTCTTCCGGCGCGGGCAGGGCGCCAAAGGCACCGGTGCCGCGCTTGTAGGCCAGACCGGCATCGATGGTGGCGGGGCCGACAAAGGCACGGTGCGTCACGCCCAGTTCCCAGCCACCCACGCGGCGCCGCTGGACTTCCACCTCGGTGTCGTCGATGAAGTTGTTGGACTGGCGCGCGAAGGCTTTCAGGCGCAGCGTGGTCTTGCTGCTGGCGTCGCGGTGCACCAGCCGGGACAGCGAGACTTCTTGGTTGCGGTTGCTGCCGCGGTACACATAGTCTTGCGAGGCGCCGGCCACGGTTTGGAAGTAGCGGCTGCTGCTGGCGGTCATGCCCAGCATCCAGTAACCCATAGGGATCGAATAGTGGGCGGTGGCGCCGCGCGTGCCCCGTGCGCCAGAGGCGCCGCCACCCAGATCGTGCTGCAGGCTGAGGTAGAACAAATCGTTCAGCGTCCACCAGTGGTCGTAGCTCAGGGTCAGGTTGCCCTGGTACTTGCCCGTGCCCTGGGTGCCGCTGTCGTCGGCGCCCACGTGGACGCGAAACGGCGTGCCCTGGCGCCAGCGCACCAGCAAGTCGCTTTGTCCGGGGACGTCTGCCGGCACGATCTGGATGTCGGCCTCGGCCGTGGGCACGCGCTGGAAATTTTCCAGCGCTTGTTCGATGTCGCGCAGGTTGAGGATGTCGCCGGCCGAGGCCGGAAAGGCGTTCCATGCGGTGGCCCGGTCGGACACCGGTTCTTCGAAGCGGATGGCCCGGATGCGCCCAGGCAGTACGGTCAGGCTGAGATGGCCGTTGTTCAGGTCTTGTGGCTGGGCCAGCACCCGGCTGGTGATGTAGCCCCGCTCCACCAGCGCATCCTGGGCGCGTCGAATGACCAGGCCCACGCCTTGAGCGCCCAGGCATTTGCGCAGCGGGGAATCGGTTTGCTGCGGACCCGAGACCGCATCGATCAACCAGCCGAAGCGGCCCGCCTCTTGTCCACGCAGTTCGATCTGGCGGATGGGGAAGCAGGGCGTTTCACCATCGGGCAGTCGTTCGGCAGCTGCGCCCGCTGGAGACGGCAGGCGCACGTCGACCGAGCGCTCCCGCTGTTCGCGTTGTTGCTGTTCCCGCTCCTGGATGCGGCGCTGCTCCAGGTTGGTGTTGCCAGGGCTGCTGGTGTCGAGCAAGGCTTGCCCGAGCGACGCATCGCAGACCAAGACCCCCAGGAATATGTACAGAATTTTGGAAAATCGAACCGTATGTCGTCGCAAAAAATAACCAAATGGAATTCCAATAGTTGGCATACATATGATTTATTTAGTACAAAATGACGCGTTGTATTTTAATGGCCGTGGCGCCACTGCCTGCCCGGGCTTTGTTGAAGGCTCGCCCCGGATTTCCCTCATCGGAGGGATGTAGCGCGACCAAGGTGGTGGTGCCGTTCTGTGTGGTGGGCGCGGCCCCATGTGGGTGCGCGCGGTATGGGCATGCAGCCGCCCGGGCTTTTGTAAAGTGCGTTGCCCGCATAATCGCCCCATGTTTTTCAACATCCCCACCTTGCTGACCTGGGCGCGCATCGTTGCCATTCCACTCATCGTTGGGGTGTTTTATCTGGAAGGCGTGCCGCCGCGCGACCAGAACCTGATCGCCGCCATCATGTTCGTGGTGTTCGCACTGACCGACTGGGCCGACGGTTATCTGGCGCGTCGGCTGAACCAGACCTCCGCCTTTGGCGCTTTTCTCGATCCGGTGGCCGACAAGTTCTTGGTCTGCGCCTGTTTGCTGGTGCTGGTGCACCTGGACCGAGCCCATGTGTTCGTGGCCCTCATCATCATTGGGCGCGAGATCGCTATTTCGGCGCTGCGCGAATGGATGGCCATCATTGGCGCGACCAAGAGCGTGGCGGTGCACATGGTGGGCAAGCTGAAAACCATGGTGCAGATGATTGCCATTCCGTTTTTGCTGTTCGATGGCTGGGTGCTGGGCGTGGTGGATACCCACCTCTGGGGCACTTGGCTGATCTGGATCTCGGCCGTGCTCACCGTCTGGTCCATGGTCTATTACCTGCAAAAGGCGCTGCCGGAGATCAAGGCACGAGCTCGATGAGCGTGCCGGAGAAAGACAACGCCTGGCTG
>NZ_JBFJMY010000424.1:0-3573 GCF_041633695.1 Hydrogenophaga sp. | reverse complement strand
AGGCCACGGTGACGGCGCCGAACGGCGCGAAGGCCTTCCCGAGCAAACGGCCCTGGATGATCAGCCATTAGGGCCTGCGGCACCTCCCCCTCAGGGGGCAACACCAGCGGCCCGCCCCGAGCCTGACGAAGGGCGGTTCCGCAGTGCCCTGGACCAGACACCTCTCCGGCGCAACGCGACTTCCATCAGAGATGCCGTGGATCTGGCTCTGCCAGGCCACAGGCATCACCCCCTTGAGGGGGTCGCGCGCAGCGCGGCGGGGGTGATTCAATACACCTGCGGCACGTGGATCTCGCCAGGCACCTGGTGGCGGCGGTAGCCTTCGTGGCGCACGCGTTCGGGCAATGTGATCGTTGGGCGCTCCACCTCGCCATAGGGCATTTGCTGCAGCAGATGGTGGATACAGTTCAGCCGGGCCTTTTTCTTGTCGTCGGCCTGCACCACCCACCAGGGCGATTCGGGGGTGTGGGTGCGCTCCAGCATCACCTCCTTGGCCTTGGTGTAAAGCTCCCAGCGCCGCCGCGACTCCAGGTCCATGGGACTGAGTTTCCACTGCTTGAGCGGATCGTGGATGCGGCCCAGGAAACGCAGGTGTTGCTCTTCATCCGAGATCGAGAACCAGTACTTGATGAGCTGGATGCCCGAGCGGGTCAGCATTTTTTCGAATTCCGGCGCGTCGCGAAAAAACGCTTCGTACTGGTCGTCGCTGCAAAAACCCATCACCTTCTCGACGCCAGCGCGGTTGTACCAGCTGCGGTCGAACAAGACCATTTCCCCGGCCGCCGGCAGGTGCGCCACGTAGCGCTGGAAATACCATTGCGTGCGCTCGCGGTCGTTGGGTGCCGGCAATGCAGCCACGCGGCACACGCGCGGGTTCAGGCGCTGGGTGATGCGTTTGATGACACCGCCCTTGCCAGCGGCGTCGCGCCCTTCAAAGATGATGACCACCTTGTGCCCGGTCGCCACCACCCAGTCCTGCAGCTTCACCAGCTCGGCCTGCAAGCGAAACAGCTCGCGGAAATACACGCGGCGCAGTTCCTTTTGCGCCGTCGACACGCCCTCGTCGCCCTCGACGTCTTGGAATGGGCGATCCTCGACTTCCATTTCCAGCTCTTCGTCGTAGCCGTCCATCAGGTCGGTGTGAATGCGGCGCATCAGCGCCTCCTGGTTCTCGAACATGGGGGCTCCCGTCCCGGCAAAACTGCCGCCGCCAGCGTATGCCGACTTTGTGACAATTCCGTGAAGCCACAGCAAAACGCCTGTGTCCGTGCCGCTCGGTCATAATTGACGTTTACGTTAACGTCAATCAACCGCAACACCATCAGGAGCACCACATGGACATTCAAGGCAAGGTATTCATCGTCACGGGCGGCGCATCGGGTCTGGGCGAAGGCACGGCGCGCATGCTCGCGGCCAACGGTGCCAAGGTCGTGATCGCCGACATGCAGACCGACAAAGGCGAGGCCGTGGCGAAAGAGATTGGCGGCGCCTTTGTGAAGTGCGACGTGAGCCAGGAAGCCGACGGCCAGGCGGTGGTCGCCAAGGCCACCTCGATGGGCAAACTCATGGGCCTGATCAACTGCGCCGGTATCGCACCGGCAGAAAAAACCGTGGGCAAGAACGGCGCCCACAACCTGGGCGTGTACACCAAGACCATCATGGTCAACCTGGTGGGCAGCTTCAACATGATCCGCCTGGCGTCCGAAGCCATGTGCAAGAACGAACCCGAAAGCACGGGTGAGCGCGGCGTGATGATTTCCACCGCCAGCGTAGCGGCTTACGACGGCCAGATTGGCCAGGCGGCCTACGCCGCCAGCAAGGGTGGCGTGGTCGGCATGACCTTGCCGATCGCGCGCGACCTGTCGCGCAACGGCATCCGCAACATGACGATTGCCCCCGGCATCTTCGGCACCCCCATGCTGTTTGGCATGCCGCAAGAAGTGCAAGACGCCCTGGCCGCCAGCGTGCCCTTCCCCAGCCGCCTGGGCACGCCGGACGATTACGCCAAGCTGGCCAAGCACATCATTGAAAACGACATGCTCAACGGCGAGGTGATTCGGCTGGACGGCGCGATCCGGCTGGCCCCGCGCTGAGCGGTGCGCGGGCGCGGTCTGTGGATCGCGCCCGCGTGAGCCGGTCTCCAAGGCCCGGCGCGCGCTGGGGGTGGCGCGCCGCTGTTCAGCGGTAAACGCTGCGTGCCTGCTTGAGGTCGATGCGCCCTTGCACCACCTTTTCCAGCGCATCTTGGCGCAAGCTGCGCATGCCTTCGGCCACCGCCGCGTCCCGCAGCGCCTCGGGCTGGGCGCGGTGCTGGATCAATTGGCGGATCGCGGGGCTGTTCTGCAAAATCTCGAACACCCCTGTGCGTCCTCGGTAGCCCTTGCCGCCACAGTGCTCGCAACCCACAGCGTGGCGCACCTTCACCTGATCCGGCGTGGGCAGTGCAGCCGCCGCCAGCAGACGCACCTGGGCTTGTGGCCGGCTGAGGTTGCTGCCTTCCATGTATTCCTGCAGCAACGCATCCCACTCGTCGGGTGCGAGCACGCGCGGGCTCGCGCAATGCCGGCACAAGGCGCGCACCAGGCGCTGCGCCACGATGCCCTGCATGGCACCGGCCAGACGCGCAGCGTCCACGCCCTGCTCCAGCAGATGCACCACGGTCTCACAAGCGGTGTCGGTTGGTAGCGTCGAGAGCGCCAGCGGGCCGTTCACCGCAGCAGCGACAATGGCATGGGCGGTGTCGGCGTCGCGCAGCTCACCGAGCGCAATCACGTCGGCCCCTGCCTGCACGAACCCGTTCACCGCGCGCACAGCGTCCAGCCCGATACGGGGGTTCAGCTGCACCTGGCGCACACCCAGCTGCTGAAACTCCACCGGGTCCTCGGCCGACCAGACCTTGCGCTCGACACTGTCCACCTCGGCCAGCACAGCATGCAGCGTGGTGGTGCGGCCCGAGCCCCTGGGTCCGACCACCAGCACCAGGCCATGGCGGCGCTGTGAAAGCCCCGCCAACGCCACCCGGTCACGCGCCCGCAGGCCCAGCCGAACCAAGGCTGCCGGACGCGACAGCGTGAGCAGCCGCAGCGCCAACTCTTCCACACCCGCACGCGCGGGCGGCGCGACCACCCGCAGCGTCAAGGCCTGTCCGCCGAACTCGGCAAAATCGATCCGCCCTTCTTGCAAGCGCCTGCGCTCGGCCACATCAAGACCCGCCATGCGCTTGATGCGCGAGACCAAGGGTTCGCGCAGCTTGGCCGGCAACCACAGCTGGGGCTGCAGTTCGCCTTGGTGGCGGAAGCGCACCGCTGTCAACGCCGCGTCGGATTTGCTCTCGATCTGGATTTCGCTCACGCGCTGTGCAAACGCGTCGCCGATCAGCTGGTTGACCAGGCGCACCACGGCAGGCGACTCGCTCGCCAGGACCGCGTGCCCGGCCTCGGCCAGCGAGTCGCCCACCTCGACCATGGCCTGCATCACCAGGTCCTCCCAATCGAGCCGCTCTTGTGCGCCGGCCTGATCCGGTGGCAAGGGCAGAAAGTGGCGCCGAACTTCCTCGACAATGGCGTCGGCGCT
>NZ_JBFJMY010000423.1:0-3575 GCF_041633695.1 Hydrogenophaga sp. | reverse complement strand
TTGTGCCGGTCGAGCTTGAAATGGGTTTTGAGCTTGTCAACGGTGACGATCAGGTTGCGGTGCGACAGCATCGCGCCCTTGGGCGGCCCGGTGGTGCCCGAGGTGTAGACCAGCATGCAGGTGTCGTCGGGTTGGGTGTCCTCGATGGCGCGATCAAAGGTTCCCGCGTGCTGGGGCGATGCCGCGGCGTATTGGTCGCCAAGCTCAAGCACGTCCTCGAACGACATCAGCTTGTCGTGTTTGTAGCCGCGCATGCCCTTCATGTCGACGCAGATGATCTTCACCAGGTCGGGCAGGCCGGTGGCGTGCTTGTCCATGGCGTCGAGCACTTTGTCGACCTGTTCCTGGTCGCCGCAGACCACGAACTTGCTGTTCGAGTGGTGCACGATGTACTGCAGCTCCGGCCACGGGTTGGTGGGGTAGATGCCCACCACGACGCCGCCGATGGCTTGCGTGGCCAGGTCGGTGAACATCCACTGCGGACTGTCCTCGCTGGCAATCGCCAGCCGGTCGCCCTTGTCGAAGCCCAGAGACTTGAGACCGAGGGCGAAGCGGCGCGCCGTTTCGAAATAGTGCTGCCAGGTCATCCGGTTCCAGATACCGTAATCCTTCTCGCGAAACGCGAGCGCATCCGGAAAGCGCTGTGCCCAGTGCTGGAGCAGCTTGGGCAGGGTGGTGTTGCCGTTGCGCAGCAACGCGTCCAGGTTGTCGATCACGCGGCCTCCTTGGTTTTGCTGCCCAGGTAGGCGTCGATAACCGCCGCGTTGGCCGATATTTCGGCCGGCGTGCCCTCGCCGATCTTGCGGCCGAAGTTGAGCACGCAGACGCGGTCGGAGATGTCCATCACGATGCCCATGTCATGCTCGACCATGAGGACCGAAATGCCGAGTTCGTCGCGGATGTCCAGCACGAAGCGGGCAATGTCTTCGGTCTCCTCGCTGTTCATGCCCGACACCATTTCGTCCAGCAGCAGCAACTTGGGCTCGGTGGCCAGTGCGCGCCCCAACTCGACCCGCTTTTGCAGGCCATAGGACAGGGTGCCCACCGGCATGTCGCGAATTTCCTCGATTTCGAGAAAATCGATGATCTCTTCCACCTTGCGACGGTGTTCGAGCTCCTCGCGCCGCGCCCGTCCGAAGAACCACGAGGCATCCAGCACGTTGGTGGCCATGTGGCAGTGGCGGCCGACCAGCAGGTTGTCCACCACGCTGGCATGTTTGAACACCGCCAGGTTCTGGAAGGTCCGACCGATGCCGATGGCGGCCAGGCGGTGTGCCGGCATGCCGGTGATGTCGCTGCCATCGAAATGCACGGTGCCGCTGCTGGGCTTGACGACGCCGCTGATCATGTTGAAGGTGGTCGTCTTGCCGGCCCCGTTGGGGCCGATCAGGGAATAGATTTCACCGCGCCGAACGTGAAAACTGACACCGGCAACGGCTTCGACGCCGCCGAAGCGCTTGGACAGGGTTTCGACCCTTAACAATGTGTCGTTCATGTTTTTTTCTCAGGACAGCCAGCGTTTGCGCCGCTTGTAATGCTTCACGTCGCGCATGTTCTTGCGCGATCCACCTTCGCCGAAGCCTAGGTAGAACTCTCGCACGTCGTCGTTGCGCAGCATCTTGTCGGCCTCACCGTCGAGCACCACGCGGCCGTTTTCCATGATGTAGCCATAGTCGGCAATGGCCAGCGCCATCTGTGCGTTCTGCTCCACCAGGAGAATGCCCATGCCTTCCTGGCGGCACAGGCGGGTGATGATGTCGAAAATCTCTTCGCTGATCTGTGGCGCCAGACCGAGCGTGGGCTCGTCGAGCATCAGCAGTTTCGGGGACGACATCAGCGCGCGGCCGATGGCCACCATCTGCTGTTCGCCGCCCGACAGGTAGCCCGACACCGTGCTGCGTTTTTGCACCAGACGCGGGAACAGCCCATACACCATCTCCATCTGGCGCCTGGCGTCTGTCAGACTGCGTGTGTAGCCGCCCATCACGAGGTTTTCCTCGACCGTCAGCTGGTCGAACAGGCGGCGCCCCTCGGGCACCATGACCACGCCGGCGCGCACGATTTCGTCCGGCGCCAGGCCGGTCAGCTGGCGGTTTTCAAACGTGATCTGGCCACCCTTGATCTCACCGTCTTCCGGATACAGAACGCCCGAAATGCCTTTGAGCGTGGTTGATTTCCCGGCCCCGTTGGAACCGAGCAGGGCGACTATGCGACCTTTGCCGACGGCCAATGAGGCCTCTCGCACCGCCTCGATGGTGTTGTCGTAAACGATCTGGACATTGGTGAGATTCAGCATGACAGGCCGTTACTTGCGCTGTGCTGCGGCGACTTAACCATTGAACGGGTTTGCCGGTCGAGCGTAGTGGATGGGTGCGCCAGGATGGCAGCCGCAGTCGTGCAGACCTTCGGCTCGGATGGGCCGGGTGCATGGGCGCGACCATGGTCTCTGGTTGCCAGGGTGCCGGTCGAGGGGGCAGTTAATTTTCTCAAAGGTTGTCCCGTGTTGGCCGTGTTGGCCGTGTTGGGCAGCGTGCCTGCCATGTGCCTTGCCGTTCGGTAGGCGCCATGCCTTGTTTGCATGGCGTTAATCTAACGGTAGTTAGGCTGGCGTCAACTCGGGAAATCCCTATGCAGGTGCCATCAAGTCCGGGTGCAAGTGCGGGCGGCAACTTCTGGCCAGGCTCGCTACAGCATGAATGCCGGTGATTCACCGTCGGCGCATTCAAGACTGAAGATGGCACGGTCCGCCCACCTACAGCGCTGCTGCTGAAATGAGGCTGCCATCGGTCGACGGTGGGGCCTCGCAGAAACGGCATCCGAGTGCCAAAGTGGAGGTTCTTGCAACCACTTGATCTGGAGGCCCCACCATGCAATCTACTGCAAATCTGCCCGTCATTGGTCTGGATCTGGCCAAGTCCGTCTTCCAGTTGCACATCGTCGATATTCAGACTGGTGAAATCCAGCGTCGCCAGATCAAGCGCGCCAAGCTCACCGAGTTCTTCGCCAAGTGCCAGCGCAGCCTAGTTGCGATGGAGGCGTGCGGCACAGCCCACCACTGGGCGCGGGTGATCAGTTCCCTGGGGCACCAGGTCAAGCTGCTGCCTGCCCAGCACATCAAGGCCTTCTTGCTGCGCGACAAGACCGACGCCATGGACGCGCAAGCGATCTGGGTGGCTGCTCAACAGCCGCACCTCAAGCCCGTGCCTGTCAAGACGGAGCGCCAGCAGACTTGCATGGCGTTGCACGGCATGCGTCGTCAGCTCATGAAGATGCGGGTCATGCAAACCAACGCACTGCGCGGCATGCTGGCCGAGTTCGGCATCGCTCTGCCGGTCGGGCACAGCCAGTTGCTCAAGGCGATTCAGGGCGAGCTGGCCAAGGCGCAGCAGGCTGATCAGCTAACAGCCGATCTGGTGCTCAGCGTGCAAGAGCAACTCAAACGCATTGACGCCTTGCAAGAAGACATCGACCACCTTGGTCAGCGGCTGCGTGCCATGATTCGCGAGGACCGCCAGATGCAGGCGATCCAGCAAATCCCGGGCGTTGGGGACTTGACGGCCTCGGCGCTGGTGGCG
>NZ_JBFJMY010000422.1:0-3579 GCF_041633695.1 Hydrogenophaga sp. | reverse complement strand
GGACAAGCTGGGCCAGCACGAAGGCAATATGAGCCAGCCGGGGCAGTACGTGATCGAACGCGCCTTTGTCGAAAGTTGAAGCACCCCCGCGCCGCTTCGCGTCACCCCCTCAAGGGGGCGGCACTGGCCGTCCGGCAGAGCCGGCCCGGCGGTGCCCCTGGCCGGCGCCGCTCCATGCGGCACGGGTGGCGCTCCGGCACCATGGACATCTGGCAAGCGCGGTCTGGCCACCTCGTCAGCCTGTGGCCGGGCGCGGCCCTGTGCGCCGTGATCGCGCTGGCCGCAGTCTTCGTTTCGGGCATGCACGGCGGCCCGCCCATGTTGTACGGCCTGCTGATGGGTGCGGCCTTTCACCACCAGAGCCACGACCCGCGCACCGCGCCCGGTGTGGACGCCTGCATGCGGGTGGTGCTGCGCCTGGGCATTGGTCTGCTGGGCGCACGCATCACGGTGGGTCAGATCGAAAGCCTGGGCTGGGCCACCGGCCTGGTGGTGCTGGGGGCGGTGGCCAGCACCGTGGTGTGTGGCCTGCTGGTGGCGCGCTGGCTCGGGCTTTCGTGGAGCATGGGCTTGCTCGCGGGCGGTGCCACCGCCATTTGTGGCGCGGCAGCGGCCCTGGCCATTGCCGCCGTGCTGCCCAAAGATCCGGAGCGCGAGCGCAACACGCTGACCGCCGTGGTGCTCGCCACCGTCTTGTCCACCATTGCCATGTTGTTGTATCCCTTGCTGGCGCGCAGCCTGGCCTTGCCGCCCACCTGGGCCGGTGTGTTCATCGGCGGCAGCATCCACGACGTGGCCCAGGTGGTGGTGGCCGGGTATTCGCTGGGGCCGCAAGCGGGCGACACAGCCTCCATCGTCAAACTGCTGCGGGTGGCTTCGCTGGTGGGTGTGGTGATGACCATCTCGGTGGTTTGCCGCCGTTTGCCGGCGCTGGCTTCGGCGCCCACCCCTGCTGCTTCTGGCTTGCCGGTTCCGGGCTTTCTGGTGTTGTTCGCACTGCTGGTGGGCGTGCATTCGGCCGGCTGGATGCCGCCGGCCCTGCAACTGAGCCTGAGCGAAGGCTCACGCGCCTGCCTCATGGTCGGCGTCACCGCGCTGGGCATGAAGACCTCGTTTGGCGGGCTGGCACGCACCGGCTGGCGCCCGGCCGCGCTGATGCTCGCCACCACGGTCTGGATCGCCGGCTTTGTGCTGGCCGGGATCGAGCTGGTGATGCGGTTTTAGGGCAAGGGGTTTATTTCGCGGGCTTGGCCGGCAGCGTGGCCACAAAAGCCGCGCACCAGTGCACCCACGCCGAAAGGTCTCTGTCTTCGGCCAGACCCGGCGGGTCTATGTACACGTAGCCCCGCAGCGGGCGACCGGTGAAATCCATCACCCGCACATGGGGCAGGGCGAGCGCGTCTGGGTAGCGCTCTGGCCCCACACGCGCCATCAATGTTGAGCCGTTCACGCCCACGAACATCTTGCCATCCAGCAGAAACGCCAGACCGCCGAACATCTGGCGTTCGGCCAGGCCGGGGCGCGGCCCAAGGGCTTCGCGGATGCGTTGGGCGAGACCGGGGTCGTAGGCCATGGGAACCTCCTGTGCTGGTGTACGAGGCGCGGCGCCCGTTTTCTTCAGGGCTGGCGCGGCAGCGCTTGTGCCGGGTCGTAGAAGAAGGTCTCTTCCGCAATGCGCTCGCCTTCCCAGCGCTGGTAGGCCAGTTCTTCGATGCGCGTGGTGGAGCCATCGAGCCACTCGAACCGAAAGATCCACCGAATCACCACATGCTCGCCGTCGACAAACACTGGGCGCACGCAGGTGGATTGCACCGTCTTGGCGCGCGCCATCACCTTGCGCTCGTGGGCGACGTGGGCATCGCGCCCCACCCGCGGCGGTGCCTGGTTTTCCCGCATGGAAGAGTGGGGCGTGTGGAATTCTTCGCAGGCTTCGGCGTGGGCGTTTTCTTCCACCCGGGCGATGAAGCGTTCCAGTGTTGCGGTGCTGGGCATGGGGGTTTCCTTGTGTCTGCGGATGGTGTGCGTGCAGCAGGTTAAACCCACCAGAGAACTCCTGCACGCCCCCAGCCATACCGAGCTGGCGCCCGGCCTTGCCTGCAACCGCGCGTCAGGCGAGCAAAGGCAGGAGCGCAGACCCTTTAGTTGGCGCCGAAAACAGGCAACTGGGTCGGCCATGGGCGCAGTCGCACTACACGGGTATTGAATAGGCCAGATTGTTGATTGATTTGTCGCATTTTTGGCGCTAATCTGCCTCCCCATGGACAAACTCAAACAGTTCGAAACCCTGGTTTCCGTCGCGGCGCGCGGCAGCCTCACCGCAGCGGCGCGGGCCGAAGGCGTGGCCCCGGCCATCATCGGGCGGCGGCTCGATGCGCTCGAATCGCGCCTGGGCGTCAAGCTCATGGTGCGCACCACGCGGCGCATCACGCTCACACACGAAGGCAGCGCCTTTCTGGAAGACTGCCAGCGCCTGTTGGTGGACCTGGCCAACGCCGAAGCCAGCGTGAGCGCGGGCGGGGTGAAAGCCAGCGGGCATTTGCGCCTCACCGCGCCCGCCGGTTTTGGCCGCCGCCACGTGGCGCCCCTGGTGCCGCTCTTTCGCGAGCTGCACCCCGAGGTGACCATTTCGCTCAACCTGAGCGACCGTGTGGTCGATGTGCCGGGCGAGGCCTACGACTGCGCCGTGCGCGTGGGCGATTTGCCAGACTCCTCGCTGGTGAGCGTGCGTCTGGCCGACAACCGCCGCCTCTGTGTAGCCACGCCGAAATACCTGCAACAGCACGGCGTGCCACAGGTGCCCGCCGATCTGGTGCGCTTCGATTGCCTCACCCTCAGCAGCGATGCCTCGCAGACGCGCGGCTGGGCGTTTGCCATGCCGCCCAAGCCAGAAGGCCAGCCGGACATCATCCACCTGAAACCCGGTGGCCCGCTCGATTGTTCCGATGGCCAGGTGCTGCACGAGTGGTGCTTGGCCGGCTACGGCATCGCCTGGCGCAGCACCTGGGAGGTGGAGGCCGACGTGGCTGCCGGCCGCCTGACCACCGTGCTCGACGACTACGCCGCGCCACCCAACGGCATCTACGCCCTGTTTCCCCAGCGCAAACACCTGGCGCTGCGGGTGCGGTTGTGGATCGATTTTTTGAAGCACCACTATGGGCAGACGGATTTCTGGGCGGGGGCGGACCGGTAGAAAGTGAGGGAGTCGACTTTGCGGGTTGTGTTGTGCCGGTACGTTTGAGCCGCTATCCGAAGCAGGCCGGTCATTCCCCCATTTCCAAAGCCCGCAGCAGTGGAGCGGTTGTGCCACCCTGGCCAGATGCGACTTTGGGGTGAAACCGCCCAAGGCCATGTTCGGGCGGACACCGGTGCATGCCCACCACGTCACTTTCTTCTCAAGAGAAAAATCGAGTCCATCAGATCGAATATTTCGAGAGAAGGGCTTGCCCGTCAAGGCCGCAGATCTGGCGACGGCGTGGGGTCTACCTGTTGGGCGATGGCGGTTTCGCGTTCCGCGCGCAAGGCGCGCTGAAACGCCGGGCGCTCTCGCAGGCGCTGCCAGTAGGCGGCCACGGCGGGTGG
>NZ_JBFJMY010000421.1:0-3593 GCF_041633695.1 Hydrogenophaga sp. | reverse complement strand
CGGCGCTACCGGGCGGGCGAACAAGACGTGGATCGCGATGGCAAGGTGCGCCGCGGCCTGCACATCTCCATCAACGGCATCGCCGCCGGTCTTCGCAACACGGGATGAGGTCGGCGCCCGCGCGACGGGCCGGTGCAGGGATCCCGTATCAAACCTAAAATGAACGCGTGAACACTCTGACCAACGCCGACCTCCACTGCCACTCCGTTGTTTCGGATGGCACCCTGACGCCCGAAGTCCTGGCGCAGCGCGCCAAGGACAACGGGGTCGAACTCTGGGCGCTCACCGACCACGACGAACTGGGCGGCCAGGAGCGCGCCCTGCAGGCGGCGCGGGCGCTGGGCCTGCCCTACCTCACCGGCGTGGAGATTTCGGTCACCTTTGCCCAGATCACGGTGCACATCGTGGGCCTGGGCATGGACCACCACCACCCGGCCTTGCTCGAAGGTCTGCGCACCACCCGGGGTGGCCGCGAGGAGCGCGCCCGGGACATGGCGGCAGGTCTGGCCCAGGTGGGCATTCAAGGCGCCTACGAGGGCGCCTTGAAATACGTGGGCAACCCGGATCTGATTTCCCGCGCCCACTTCGCCCGCCACCTGGTGGAGTCGGGCGTCTGCAGCGATGTGGGCGAGGTGTTCCGCAAGTTCCTCACCGAAGGCAAACCGGGCTTTGTGCCGCACCGCTGGGCCGGGCTGGGCGACGCGGTGCGCTGGATCACGCAGTCGGGCGGCATGGCGGTGATCGCCCACCCGGGGCGGTACGCCTTGAACGCCACCGGCGAATACGCGCTGTTCACCGAATTCAAGACCCATGGTGGACAGGGCGTGGAAGTGATGACCGGTGCCCACAACCAGGCCGACTTCGTCAAATACGCGGGCTATTGCCAGGAATTCGATCTGCTGGCCTCGCGGGGCAGCGACTTCCACAGCCCCGAAGAAAGCCGTTGCGATCTGGGCTCTCTGCCCCATCTGCCCGGCAGCGTGACCCCGGTGTGGGAGATGTTGCAGACGCGCATCCACAGATGAGTGCGGGCAGCGGGACCTTGAATGGCCGCGCCATCACCGGTATCGCCCTGCTGGTGACGGCGGTGGCCTGTTTCGCGGTGCTCGACACCACGGCGAAATACATCAGCACCACGGTGTCGGTGGTGATCTCGGTGTGGTTCCGCTACCTGTTCCAGGCCGTGGCCGTGGGCGCCGTCATGCTGCCGATCCGCGGACGCAGCCTGCTGCGCACCGACCACCCCCGCTACCAGTTGTTGCGCGGCATCTTGCTGGCCTCGATCAGCGCGCTGGCCTTCATCGGACTTCGGTACATGCCGGTGGCCGCGTTCACCGCCATCGTCATGACCGCGCCGCTGGTGGTCACCCTGCTCGCGGCGGTGTTTCTGAAAGAACGGGTGAGTGCGCTGCGCTGGGTCCTGGTGGCTGGCGGTTTTGCCGGCACCCTGCTGATCGCGCAACCCGGGAATGCCACGCTCAGCTGGGCCAGCCTGCTGCCCATCGTGCTGGTGGTGATGTTCGCCTGGTTCCAGATTCTCACCAGCCACATGGCCCGCACCGAAGACCCGATGACCATGCACTTCTACACCGGCTGTGTGGGTGCGGCGCTGTCGACCCTGGCGCTGCCGCTGTTCTGGCAAACCCTGCCCGAAGGCCGCACCCTGGCGCTGCTGTGCCTGATCGGTCTCATGGGCACCATCGGCCACTTCCTCCTCATCCTGGCCTATGCCCGCACGGCGGCGTCCACCCTCACGCCGTTTCTCTACGGCCAGATCGGGTTTGCCATGCTGACCGGCTGGCTGGTGTTTGACCATGTGCCCAGCCCCTGGGAGCTCGCCGGCATCGCGCTGATCGTGTTCTGCGGTGCCAGCGCGAGCTGGATCACGGCACGCGAAAAGCGCGAACCGGTCGAAGTGCCCGAACCTTGACCGCCATGGGTATTCGACCGCATGGGTGGTCGGCGCGCGCCGGTCTGTGACAATCCCACCCCATGTCCCAGTTTTTTGAAGTCCATCCCGAAAACCCGCAGCAGCGCCTGCTCAAACAAGCGGTGCAGTTGCTGGAGCGCGGCGGCGTGCTCGCCGTGCCCACCGACTCCAGCTACGCCCTGGTCTGCC
Organism: Hydrogenophaga sp.; assembly: GCF_041633695.1. Taxonomy (GTDB): domain Bacteria; phylum Pseudomonadota; class Gammaproteobacteria; order Burkholderiales; family Burkholderiaceae_C; genus Hydrogenophaga. Next base: position 1,474 of record NZ_JBFJMY010000421.1, on the reverse strand, counting down.
ACCTCGACGACAAAGCCGCCGCCGACCGGCTGCGGCGCATCCGCCAGGTGGACGACAAGCACCACCTCACCCTGCTGTGCCGCGACCTGAGCGAACTCGCCAGCTACGCCAAGGTGAACAACACGCAGTACCGCCTGCTCAAACAGGCCACGCCCGGTCCCTACACCTTCATCCTGGAGGCCAGCAAGGAAGTGCCACGGCGGGTCAGCCACCCGTCGCGCAAGTCCATCGGTCTGCGGGTACCCAACCACCTCGCGCTGCAAGCCCTGCTGACACTGCACAACGCGCCACTGCTGGCGACCACGCTGATCCCACCCGGCGAGTCCGAGCCGATGAACGACGCCAGCGAAATCCGCGAGCGCTTCGAGCACGAACTGGCGGGCATCGTGAACGCGGGCGCCTGCGCCCTGGAGCCCACCACCGTGGTGGACCTGACCCCCATGGCCACCGGCGGCGATCCCGAGGTCGTGCGCGCAGGAAAAGGCACGCTGGCCCTGCTCGGCCTCTGAACCTTCCACGCCCACCTCGACCGCTTTCGAAAGCCCGGCAGCCAGTCTGGGACAATAGCGGTTTGCTCCCACGCCCACGCCATGGATTTCGCCCAGATCGTTCAAACCGTTGCCCTCTACGCCTTGCCGGTGCTCTTTGCCATCACCGTGCACGAAGCGGCCCACGGTTATGCCGCGCGGCACTTTGGCGACAACACCGCCCACATGATGGGCCGCATCACGCTCAACCCGCTCAAGCACATCGATCCGGTGGGCACCATCGCCATGCCGTTGCTGCTCTATTTCGCCACATCGGGCGCCTTTTTGTTCGGCTACGCCAAGCCGGTGCCGGTGAATTTCGGTGCCTTGCGCAACCCCAAGCGCGACATGGTCTGGGTGGCACTGGCCGGCCCAGGTGCCAACTTCGTTCAGGCGGTGCTCTGGACCTTGCTGCTCTACGTGCTGGTCAGCCTGGGGATAGAGGAGACTTTCTTCCTGAAAATGTGCCAGGCGGGCGTGTTGGTCAATCTGGTGATGTTTGCCTTCAACCTGTTCCCGCTGCCGCCGCTGGACGGCGGGCGCATCCTGGTCGGGCTGCTGCCCTGGAAACAGGCCCAACTGGTTTCGCGCCTGGAGCCCTGGGGCTTCTTCATCGTGATGGCGCTGGTGATCACCGGCGTGGTGGGCCAGTTCTGGCTGATCCCGCTCATGGTCGCGACCCACGGTCTGATCGAACTGCTGCTCACCCCGCTGCGCCTACTCCTACTCTGACGATTTCCCCATGAGCACCCATCGCTTTCTCACCGGCATCACCACCTCGGGCACCCCGCACCTGGGCAACTACGTCGGCTCCGTGCGGCCCTCGGTACGGGCCAGCCGCCAGGACCAAGTGCAAAGTTTTTACTTTCTGGCCGACTACCATGCCCTCATCAAGCTCGGTGAGCCGGCCCGGGTGCAGCGTTCCACGCTGGAAATCGCCGCCACAT
>NZ_JBFJMY010000420.1:0-3602 GCF_041633695.1 Hydrogenophaga sp. | reverse complement strand
GGGGACCACATAGTGCTGTGGATCGAATCGCACACGCATTTGCCCAAGATCGTTGGCAAGAACTGAGGCCACCACTCGGAACGCTGCGTGATCGTCCAAGCCGCAGCGCTCCTGGGTATCCTCAAACAGGCTCCGGGCTTTGTTGACCCAATGGTTGTCGTCAGCGTATTCGGGGTCGGCCAAGGCGCGATCCAACCGGGTGATCAGCGCCTCGAAGCTGAAGTTTCCGGGGTCTGGGAGCGGTGCAAGATGTTCGAGGAACCAACGGGCCACGCCAGGGTATCGCTGCACCAGTCGGCGCTCGACGCGAGCATCCTCGATGGTGGACACCACCGCCTGGCTCATGGGCTTGAGTAGGCGCGCCGGCTGGCGCAAGGGAGAATAAATACAGTGCGCTACTGCATGGGCCAAGGCAGCCCGGTACAGCGGAGCGGCAGTCGCACCGGCTTCGTCCAGGGCTTGCCGACTTAACAGCACCTGCTCGGGTGTAACGATGGCGCGGCGGGCACGCATGCCGACGCTGCATTCGGCTACCGCCAGCGGCCAGCCCAACATCCCCGAGCCAAGCCATACCAGCGAGGGCAACAGGCCATCGAGTTCGCCGTCCCCGGGGCTAGCTAGGTGGGCTAGGTGCTCACTTTTCATCCGAACTGGGCCTGCACGAAGTCGCGGATGGCATGCGCCATGTCCGGATCGTCTGTGAGTGCACGCACCAAGGTCATCTCGCAGCTCTGTGCGGGCGGGAGGCCGTCGCGCACCAGCACTCCGGCATAGATCAGCACACGGGTGGAAGCGCCCTCGTCCAGACCACGCTGTTTAAGCGCGCGGGTGCACTGCGCGATGGTGACCAACTGGCGCGCAAGCGCAACGTTGATGCCAGCCTCGCGAGCCACGATAGTCACCTCGGTCTCAGTATCGGGGTAGTCGAACTCTAAAGCGGCAAAGCGCTGCCGGGTGGAGGGCTTCATGTCCTTCGCACTGCTTTGGTAGCCCGGGTTGTAGGACACCACAAGCTGGAAGTCCGGGTGGGCTCGAATAACCTCACCCTTCTTGTCCAACGGCAAGATGCGCCGAGCATCGGTCAGCGGATGGATAACCACCGTTGTGTCCTGGCGGGCTTCCACCACCTCGTCAAGATAGCAGATACCGCCATGGCGCACGGCCAATGTCAGTGGCCCGTCGTGCCAGGCAGTGCCCTGAGCATCGAGCAGGTACCTGCCCACAAGGTCGGAGGAAGTCATGTCCTCGTTGCAGGCGAGTGTGACCAACGGGCGCTGAAGTTTCCACGCCATGTGTTCGATGAATCGCGTCTTTCCGCACCCGGTGGGTCCCTTGAGCATCAGAGGCAACCGGTGCCGGTAGGCCCGTTCGTAGCATTCAATTTCGTTGCCCAAGGGCTGGTAAAACGGCTCATGGCGGATGCGATGATCGTCCAATGGTGAACTCATGGTGCATGGTCCTCGGGTGCGGAACAGACGTGGGTTTGGGCTCAGCGGTGCTTGTTGGCTTCGTTGGGAATGCCCTCCATCGGACACTCGGCTGTGCCGACGGTGGACCGAGTGAACGACTCCACCATCTCGCGCGTGCCCTCGGGATCGTTGACCCATTTGGCATAGAAGTTGAAAGGGCAAGCGGCCACGCCCTTGTCGCTGTCGCCGGAATTGATCAGCCCGGTGTAGCCGCGGTGCACCAGCTTGAACAGGTGGTTCTGCGATTGCCCGTTTTTTCGCGCATCGCGGATCAGGCCCATCGAGAGTTCGGCGTAGTTGATGCCCATCTCTTCCTCGCCGCATTCACCGAGCGTGCGACCGTCGAAGCCGATCAGGGCCGAGTGGCCGAAGTACGAATACACACCGTCGAAACCCGCCGCGTTGGCCACCGCCACGTACGTGTTGTTCATGAAGGCCATGGCTTTCGACACCATGATCTGCTGCTCCTTGGCCGGGTACATGTAGCCTTGGCAACGTACGATGAGCTCGGCGCCGCGCATGGCGCAGTCTCGCCAAATCTCGGGGTAATTGCCATCGTCGCAGATGATCAGGCTGATCTTCATGCCCTTGGGGCCTTCGCTCACATAGGTGCAGTCACCTGGATACCAGCCTTCAATGGGAACCCACGGCATGATCTTGCGGTACTTTTGTACGATCTCGCCCTGGTTGTTCATCAAGATGAGCGTGTTGTAGGGGGCCTTGTTGGGGTGCTCCTCATGGCGCTCACCGGTGAGAGAGAACACACCCCACACGTTGGCGCGACGGCAGGCGTCGGCAAATATGGCGGTCTCCTCACCCGGAATCACCGAGGCCGTCTCGTACATCTCCTTGGAGTCGTACATGATCCCGTGTGTCGAGTACTCCGGGAAAATCACCAGGTCCATGCCCGGCAAGCCCCTCTTCATTCCCACGAGCATCTCGCCGATGTTGCGGGCGTTGGCCAGCACCTCGGCCTTGGTATGCAGGCGAGGCATCTTGTAGTTGACGACTGCCACGCCGACGCAATCGTTGCTGCTGGAAATGTCACCATGTCGCATAAGAGTCTCCTTGGAGGTTGACGTTAAACAGTCAGGAAGGTCTTGACCTTTTCCTGATCGAGATTGGCACGCAGTTCTTCGTGCACGATGCACCCGCGATCGATGACCAGAAAGCGGTCGGCCAGATCGAGGGCAAAGCTCAGGACCTGCTCCGACACCACCACGGCAAAGCCGCGTTCTTGCCGCAGCACGTTGAGGGTCTGGGCGATCTCTTTGATGATTGAGGGCTGAATACCTTCGGTGGGTTCATCGAGGATCAGCACCTTGGGGTCGGAGATCAAGGCGCGGGCAATAGCCAGCATCTGTTGCTGTCCGCCCGAGAGGTTGCCCGCGTTGCGGTGCTTCATGTCCTTGAGAACAGGAAAGAACCGGTAGATGTAGTCGGGCACTTCGCGATGTCCCGAGTGCTCGGCGCCCGAGAGGATGTTTTGCTCCACAGTCAGGAAGGGAAACACCATGCGACCCTGTGGCACGTATGCCAGCCCGTGCTGAACACGACGGTAGCTGGGCAGACCAGAAATCGCCCGGCCATCGAGTCGAATCTCGCCGGCGTGGACCGGCAGCAGGCCGATCATGGACTTGAGTAGAGTGGTTTTCCCCATTCCATTGCGACCCATGATGGCCACGGACTCGTGGGCACGCACAGTGAACGAGATGTCGCGGATCACTTGGGATTCGCCGTATGACACATACAGCCTGGAGATGTCGAGCATGTGTAGGCGCCTCAATGACCAAGATAGACGTCGATGACGCGGGGATCGGCTTGTACCTGCACTGCACTGCCCTCGCTCAGCAATCGCCCCTGGTGGAGCACCGTGACGCGGTGGGCAATGCGCTTGACGAAGTCCATGTCGTGCTCGATCACCACCACCGAGCGCCCGGCAGCGATTCGGCTCAGCAGATCGCCGGTCTGCTCCCGCTCACGAGGACTCATACCGGCCACGGGTTCGTCAAGCAACAGCAGGGTGGGCTCCTGCATGAGCAGCATGCCGATCTCCAGCCACTGCTTTTGACCATGGCTGAGCTGACCGGCACGGTGACCGAGCCGGTCGGTCAGAAAAATCTGCCCGGCCAT
>NZ_JBFJMY010000419.1:0-3639 GCF_041633695.1 Hydrogenophaga sp. | reverse complement strand
GGACGCCACGGTGGGGTGGCTGAGCACGTCGATCACGGCTTTTTGCAGGTCCACGCCGGTGAGGTCCAGCGCTTCGACCGCGCGGGCCACGGTCTTGACCTCGCGGTGCATTTTGGGCGGCTTGCCCAGCAACACGTTCATGGGCATGTCGACCGCGTTTTCCGTCTGCCCGGCGCTTTCTCCGAGCACCAGTTGGCGCTCTTCGGTGGCCACGCCGATCACGGCAAACGGGCAGCGCTCGCGTTCGCAGAAAGCCTGGAACTGGGCCAGCGATTCGGGTGCAATGGCCAGCACGTAGCGCTCTTGGCTCTCGTTGCTCCAGATTTCCTTGGGCGAGAGGCCAGACTCTTCGAGCGGCACGGCACGCAAATCGAAACGCGCACCGCGCCCTGCGTCGTTGGTCAGCTCGGGAAAGGCGTTGGACAGGCCACCAGCGCCCACGTCGTGGATCGCCAGGATCGGGTTGCCCGCGCCCTGCGCCCAGCAGTGGTTGATGACCTCCTGCGCCCGGCGTTCGATCTCGGGGTTGCCACGCTGCACCGAATCGAAGTCCAGGTTGGCGGCATTGGTGCCACTGGCCATGGAACTGGCGGCGCTGCCACCCATGCCGATCTTCATGCCGGGGCCGCCGAGCTGGATCAGCAGCGAACCGGCGGGAAATTCGATTTTGTGGGTCTGCCCGGCGTCGATCACGCCCAGGCCGCCCGCGATCATGATGGGCTTGTGGTAACCGCGCTGCACGCCGTCTACCGCCTGCTCGTACTCGCGGAAATAGCCCAGCAGGTTGGGTCGGCCAAACTCGTTGTTGAAGGCCGCGCCACCCAGCGGCCCTTCGGTCATGATCTGCAAAGGGCTGGCGATGTGGTCGGGCTTGCCCCCCGGCTGGTCGGACAGGCCGCCCCAGAGTTTGGACACGGTGAAACCGGTGAGACCCGCCTTGGGCTTGGAGCCGCGACCGGTTGCGCCCTCGTCGCGGATTTCGCCGCCCGCACCGGTGGCGGCGCCCGGGAACGGGGAAATCGCGGTCGGGTGGTTGTGGGTTTCCACCTTCATCAAGATGTGGTGGGTCGCCGCCTCGGCCACGTAAGGCGCCGTGGCGTCCATGGGCGCGCGGGACACGAAACGCTCGACCACACCGCCTTCCATGACGGACGCGTTGTCCGAATACGCCACCACCGTGTGCTGGGGCGCCAGCTGGTGGGTGTTGCGGATCATGCCGAACAGGCTTTTGTCTTGTGCCTGCCCATCGATGGAAAAGCTGGCGTTGAAGATCTTGTGCCGGCAGTGTTCGCTGTTGGCCTGGGCAAACATCATCAGCTCGACATCGGTCGGGTTGCGCTGCAAGCCGGTGAAAGCGTTCACCAGGTAGTCGATCTCGTCGTCGGCCAGCGCCAGACCGAATTCCACGTTGGCGGTTTCCAGCGCCAGTCGCCCGCCCCCGAGCACGTCCACGTGCGCCAAGGGCGCGGGGTGCAGCTCGGTGAAAAGGGCTTCGGCGTGGCCGCGGTCCTGCACCACGCTTTCGGTCATGCGGTCGTGCAGCGCCCCGGCCACGGCCTGCCATTGCGCCGGAGACAGGCTGGCGGTACCGAGCAGGCCCGACTTCAGCAGCACCCGGTACTCCACCATGCGCTCCACGCGCTTGAGCTGCAGGCCGCAGTTGTGGGCAATGTCCGTGGCCTTGGAAGCCCAGGGCGATACCGTGCCCAGGCGCGGCATGACCAGGAGTTGCGGCGCATCGCTGGGCAGTTTGTCCAGGTGGGCGCCCGAGCAGGGCTCGCCGTATTGCAGCAACTGCGCCAGGCGTTCCAGCGTGGCGGCATTGGGCGGCGTATCAAAGGCGGCCAGGTGCACAAATCGGGCCGTCAGGCCGGTGATCTTGTCGGCGATGCCTTGCAGACGGGGCAGGATTTGCTGGACTTTGAAGTCGCTGATGGCATTGCCGCCATCAAAAAAGTGCAGGTGCAGGGGCACAGTAGGAGCCTGGGGTGGGTGTACCCAGAGATGGGTGGAAACCCGGCATTTTACCCGTGCGGTCGGTGATGACTTGGCCACAGAGCGCACCGCGCGGGGCCCGAATGGGATAATCGCGGGCATGAGCATCACCTACAAAGACGAAGCCGGTATCGCGGGCATGCGCGAGGCCTGCCGCCTCGCATCCGAAGTCCTGGACTACCTCACGCCGCACATCCAGCCCGGCGTGACCACGCTGGAAATCGACCGTTTGTCGGCCGAATACATGAAGCAACAGGGCACGCGTTCGGCCACCATCGGCTACCAGCCCAGCGGTTACCCGCCCTACCCGGGTCATCTGTGCACGTCGCTCAACCATGTGATCTGCCATGGCATTCCGAATGAAAAGCCCTTGAAAAAGGGCGACATCCTGAACGTGGACGTGACCGTCATCACCCCCGAGGGCTGGTTCGGCGACAACAGCCGCATGTTCCTGATCGGCGGCGAAGCGGCCTGCAGCGTTGCGGCGCGGCGCCTGTGCCAGGTGACGTTCGAGGCCATGTGGAAGGGCATCGAAATGGTCAAACCCGGCGTGCGCCTGGGCGACATCGGACATGCGATCCAGGTGTTTGCCGAGAGCAACGGCTTTTCGGTGGTGCGCGAATTCTGCGGCCATGGCATTGGCCAGAAATTCCACGAAGAACCCCAGGTCTTGCATTACGGACGGCCTGGCACGCTGGAAGAACTCAAACCCGGCATGACCTTCACCATCGAACCCATGATCAACGCGGGCAAGCGCGAGATCAAGGAAATGCCCGACGGCTGGACCATCGTGACCAAAGACCGTTCGCTGTCGGCGCAATGGGAGCACACGGTGCTGGTCACGCCTACCGGCTACGAAGTGCTCACGCTGTCGGCCGGTAGCCCGGCCACCCCGGCTTTCGTCGCCACGGCCGCGACCAGCACCGCTTGACGCCCCCCGACACCGCGGTGGCCGACCTCGGCGCACTGCGCCAGCAATACCGCGAAAACAAGGCCGCGCTGCTGCTCCAGCTCGATGTGGCCAGCGCCTCCACGCGCGGCGTGCGCAACGCCATGAAGCGTCTGTCGCGCCTGACCGACCAGACGCTGCGCGAACTCTGGAGCCGAGCCGGCCTGGGCAGTGGCTTCTCGCTGGTGGCGGTGGGTGGTTATGGCCGGGGCGAGCTGTTTCCCTATTCCGATGTCGACGTGTTGGTGCTGATGCCCGACGGCATACAGCCGGAAACTGACCCGAAGCTCAAACTGCGCCTCGAGTCTTTTATCGGCTCTTGCTGGGACGCGGGCCTGGAAATCGGCTCCAGCGTGCGCACCTCGGCGGACTGCCTGGCCGAGGCCGCGCGCGACGTGACCGTGCAAACCTCGCTGCTGGAAGCCCGCCTGGTCGCAGGGGGGAAAAAGCAGTTTTCCGAACTGATCCAGCACCTGGACGAGGCCTTGGACCCGAAAGCTTTTTTCGTGGCCAAGACGCTGGAGATGCGCCAGCGCCACAACAAGTTCGAAAACACGCCGTATTCGCTGGAGCCCAACTGCAAAGAATCGCCCGGAGGCTTGCGCGATCTGCAAATGATTCTCTGGGTCGCCAAAGCGGCGGGCCTGGGCAGCAGCTGGGACGACCTGGCGCGCAAGGGTTTGGCCACGCCGTTG
>NZ_JBFJMY010000418.1:0-3644 GCF_041633695.1 Hydrogenophaga sp. | reverse complement strand
TCGGACAGGCCTTCCCAGTACACCGCGCCGGTGCTCTGGCGGCTGTCCAGTTCTTGCGCGTCGATCACGGCTTTGACGGTGTAGTCGCCACTGGGCGTGCGCAGCCGCCACGCCACCGGATACCGTGTCTGCGTGAGCGGGCTGGTCCAGAACCGCAAGGGCGCGAACACCACTTCGTCGGGGCCGAAGCGCCGCAGCCGACCTGTCGCAGCGCTGGCACCTTGGCTGCGGTACGAGCCACCGGCCCACAACGCGCTGCCATCGGCACGGCGCAGCCGAAAGGCGGTGAGGCTGTCGCCGTTCTGCAGGTTCATGCCGACCCAGTCCCAGCCCACGGCATCGGGGTGCAGCAGCGATTCGCTCCATTCGTGGTCCAGCCAGGCCCGACCCGTGACGGCCTGGGTCTGGCCTTGCAGACGGAGCCGTCCTTGCACCGCCAGCTGGGGCTGGCTGTAATAAAAACTGGCTTGAGAGGCCTCGGGCCCCTTGCGCGAAAAGCCGTCTTCGCCCTGCAGCAGCAAGGGCTGCGTGGCTTGTGCACCCAGGCTCAGCCCGAAGTCGCTGGCTTGCACCTCGGTGGTGTAGCCGCCGTCTGCGTGGCGCTCCAGGCGCCAGTCGCGCAGCACCACTTCGGTGTCTGTTGTCGCGGCGTAAACCGCCGCCGGGCTTTGGGGCAGCGGGTATGCCTGACCGTTCCAGCGGGCCAGGCGCTGGTCGTGCCAGTTGCGCTGTTCCTGCACGTCGGTGATGGCCGCGTGGGCCAGCAGCAATTGTTTGGCGGCCAGACGGCTTTGCAGCGCTTGCGTGGCGTCCAGCCGGCGGCGAAAAAAGGTCACTTGAAAGCCGTACCGGCGCCCGTCTGCTCTGCTCAGGTCGCCGGTGAGGTACCACCATTCGGTGTGCGCATCGGTGTGCGCGCCGTGGTCTTGCGGGAAACTCAAAGGTCTGGGCGTGAGCACGCCGCCCGCTTGTGCCTGTGCGCCGCGCCAGGGCAGGGCGAACGCACCGGCCAGACCGAGCAGCTGGCGGCGGTTGGGCCGGCCAGCGTTTGGCACATCTTTGGCTTTCATCCTTGCAATTGCGTTTCGATCCCGGTTTGCGCGGCAGCACAATCGCCCCATTGCGTGCGGACCCAGGCCGGGTCGTGGTAGGTCTGCAGGTAGCGCTCGCCGGTGTCGCACAGCAGCGACAGCAGAGAGCCGGTCTGCCCTTGTGTGCGCATCTCGTGCGCGATCTGCAGCATGGCCACCAGATTGGTGCCCGTGGACGGACCCACGCGGCGGCCCAGCAGGGGTGTCAAGGCGCGCATGGCGGCCACGGATTCGGCGTTGGGCACTTCGATCATGCGGTCGATCACCGAGCGCACGAAGCTGGCTTCCACGCGCGGGCGGCCAATGCCTTCGATGCGCGAGCCCGGCGCGGTCAGGCTGGCGTCGCCGCTGCGGTGGTAGGCGCCAAACACCGAGCCCTCGGGGTCGGCCACGCAGAGGCGGGTTTCGTGGCACTGGTAGCGCAGGTAGCGCCCGATGGTGGCACTGGTGCCGCCGGTGCCCGCGCCGACCACGATCCAGCGCGGCACCGGGTGGCGCTCACGGCCCATCTGCTCGAACATGCTTTGTGCGATGTTGTTGTTGCCGCGCCAGTCGGTGGCGCGCTCGGCGTAGGTGAACTGGTCCATGTAGTGCCCGCCGGTGTCTTGCGCCAGTTGCTGGGCGGCGGCGTAGACATCGCCGGCCTTTTCGACGAAGTGGCAGCGGCCACCGTAAAAGGCGATCTGTTCGATTTTTTCCTGCGAGGTGGTGCGTGGCACCACGGCGATGAAGGGCAGGCCGAGCAAACGGGCAAAGTAGGCCTCGCTCACGGCGGTGGAGCCGCTGGAGGCCTCCACCACGGTCGAGCCTTCTTGCAGCCAGCCATTGCACAAGGCGTAGAGAAACAGCGAGCGCGCCAGGCGGTGCTTCAGGCTGCCCGTGGGGTGGGTGGATTCGTCTTTCAGATACAGGTCGATGCCGTGGCGCGCAAAGCCGGGCAAGGGCAGCGCGATCAGATGCGTGTCGGCGCTGCGGCAGAAGTCGGCTTCGATGCGGGTGACGGCCTGGTGCAGCCAGTGGGCGGTGGTGGTGGACATGGGGCGAATCGGTGTGGAGTCGGGTCTTATTGTCGAGGCCGGAAGCCCGACAGGCTCATGCACACCAGCATCACCAGAATGGTGGCGGTGGAACCCAGCGCCATGGCCAGCTCCTCGTAAGGTGGTGCCAGCGGTTTGAGCAACAGGAACGAGCCCAGGGTGCCCAGCGCACCGGCCCAGGCGGCGGCGAGAAAAAAGGGCTTGTGCTTGCGGTGCACCCAGCGCGCAAACACGAACAGCATGGCGCTGCACGGCGCAATGGCCACGAAGGCAATGCCGGTCGCGCCCAGCGAGAGCAGGCAGGTCGGCGCGCCTTCTGCGTTCAGCGGGCACAGCGCGGTATTGGCCACCGCCGCCACCAGCGGGAAGAGCTGGCGGAACAGCAGCAGCAAGGTGGTCATGGCCACCACCAGCAGCGCCAGCGACACCAGCAGGTTCAGGCCTTGGAGCTTGCGCTCGTTTTCCGACGGGATGTCCAGCGCCACGATGCGCGCCAGGCGGCTCACGTCGGCGTCCCAGCGGTCGTCGCTCAGGGTGATGGCGTTGAAGCGGGTCAGTGGGCGCAGGCGCTCGGGCAGTTCGGCGGCGCGTGGCATGGGCGTGCCGTCCACCAGCACCGGGTAGACCGGAATGCCTTTTTCCATGGCAGCGGTGACTTCGTGTGCCACCCAATCGTCGGGCTGGTGCAGACGGCTGCGCCCGGCCCCACCGGCCCGATCGATGTCGTCGACGCCATGGACGTTTTCGGCCGCATGCAGCCAGTCCGGCCCGATGAGCACGATGGCGGCGTCGGACAGGCCCAGGTTGCCCCGGATCACCTGACCAAAGTCGGCACCGCCCGGGATGTCGCCCACGTCGCGGAACACCCGTTTGTCGCCAAAGTAGGCGGTGAGCGAATCGGCCAGACGACCGGCCACCCATTTGGTGTCGTCGCGCCGGTAGCTGATGAAGACCCGCCGTCGCGGCGCGCGCGTCCATGGAAGCAGGGCGGTCATGGTTCTCCTTGTGGGCGGTGGGGTGGCTGGCGGGCTCACCAGTCTTCTTTCACCGAGCGCACCGCGTCGCGGCTGACGGCGGCACGCCCGGCCAGCCAGGCGGTTGCGGTGCCGGCCAGCACGACGGTAAAACACAATGCCAGCAGGCGCAACCAGGGCAGGCTGAGGTCCATGGTCCAGTGGAAGCTCTGCGGGTTGACCACATGCACCAGCAGCAGGCTCACGCCCAGACCCAGGGCCAGGCCGGCCAACGCGCCCAACACCGTCCAGGCCAGGCCTTCGAGTGCCACCACGCCCAGGATTTGCCGCCGGGTCAGGCCGAGGTGGGCCAGCAGACCGAATTCGCGGCGCCGCGCCAGCACCTGTGCGCTGAAACTGGCCGCCACGCCGAACAGGCCGATGCCGATGGCCACCGCCTGCAGCCAGTAGGTCACGGCAAAACTGCGGTCGAAAATGCGCAGCGATACCGCGCGGATCTGCCCCACCGACGCGATCTCGATCAGATCGCGTGTGCCCAGGCT
>NZ_JBFJMY010000417.1:0-3660 GCF_041633695.1 Hydrogenophaga sp. | reverse complement strand
GGACCTTGACGCGCGCGACATCGAACAGCTCACGGCCGCTGCCGGCGGGGCCCCGGCCGGCGATGGTGCCGAACGTGCGGCACGCCCTGGCGCGCCTCGGGGGCGTCAGCCCGCCGGTCGTGGCAAGGCAGGCCCGCCCCAGGGCAAGCGCGAGAGCCGTTATTTCGGCTCCGGTTCGGGTCCCAGTGCGCAGCCCACGGGTGGCGGCAAAGCTGGCCCCAAGAAGGGCGCCGCCGGTGGCAGCGCCAGCGCGCAGCCCGATCCCATGAAAACCACGTACGGTTACATCGGTCAGGACGCGTTGCAGCGCCAGCGCCAGCAGGACGCCAAGCGCCCATCCGGTGGTGGCAAACGCGGCCGTGGTCGCCCGGGTGGCCGGTAAACGGCTTTGAGGCACGGTGGGTCCAGGTTCTTTGGTTGGAGCCGACCCGATCTGGCGCGGGGCCCGTCGGCTGCCTGTGTCCAGGGGATAAGGGCTTGCCGTTGTAGAATCAATGGCTTTGCGAAGTGACGCAAAAAAGCCTTTTCTTTCAATAAACTTCAGGAAAATCATGGCCATCGAACGCACCCTCTCGATCATCAAGCCCGACGCCGTTGCCAAGAACGTCGTGGGTCAGATTTATGCCCGTTTTGAAGCCGCTGGCCTCAAAGTGGTGGCCGCGCGCATGGCCCACCTCTCGCGCGGCGAAGCCGAAGCGTTTTACGCCGTGCACAAAGAGCGCCCTTTCTTCAAGGATTTGGTGGACTTCATGATCTCCGGCCCGGTGATGATCCAGGCGCTGGAAGGTGAAGGCGCCATCGCCAAGAACCGCGACCTGATGGGCGCGACCGATCCCAAGAAAGCCGCCGCCGGCACCATCCGCGCCGACTTTGCCGACAGCATCGACGCCAACGCCGTGCACGGTTCGGACGCACCTGAAACCGCCGCCGTTGAAATCGCGTTTTTCTTCGCCGGCATGAACGTCTACTCGCGTTGAAGATGGCTTGGACGCTCCACCGTTGCAAGCATTCCCTGGTGGGGGTGCGGGTGCGTCTGGAGTGCTCCGTTGCCACGCCGATGCCATGACAACGGTCAACCTGCTCGACTTCGATCTGGAGGGTTTGACCGCCTTTTGTGAGCGGCTGGGCGAAAAGCGTTTCCGCGCCGTTCAGTTGTTCCGCTGGATCCACCAGAAAGGTGCCTCCAGTTTCGACCAGATGACCGATCTCGCGCGCAGCCTGCGCGAGAAGCTGCCCGGCGTCTGCCACGTCACCGCGCTGCCTGTGCTGTCGCGCCAGGACTCGGCAGACGGCACCATCAAATGGCTGTTCGATGTGGGCGGTGGCAACGCGGTGGAAACCGTGTTCATCCCGGAAGACGATCGCGGCACCCTGTGCGTGTCGTCCCAGGCCGGTTGTGCCGTGGGTTGCCGTTTTTGCTCCACCGGACACCAGGGTTTTTCGCGCAACCTCACGGCGGGCGAAATTGTGGCCCAACTCTGGCATGCCGAACATTTTCTGCGCCAGCACCTGTGCAAGAGCGAGCGCGTGATCACCAACGTGGTGATGATGGGCATGGGCGAGCCTTTGCAAAACTACAACGCACTGGTGCCTGCGCTGCGCGTCATGCTGAGCGATCACGGCTACGGCCTGTCGCGCCGACGCGTCACCGTGTCGACCTCGGGCGTGGTGCCCATGATGGACCGACTGGGCCAAGACTGCCCGGTGGCGCTGGCGGTGTCGCTGCACGCGCCCAACGACGTGTTGCGCGAATCGCTGGTGCCGCTCAACCGCAAGTACCCTCTGGCCGAGTTGCTGGACGCCTGCCTGCGTTATCTGCCCAGTGCGCCGCGCGACTTCATCACCTTCGAATACTGCATGCTGGACGGCGTGAACGACCAGCCGGAACACGCGCGCCAGCTGCTGACCTTGCTCAAAGGCCATGGTGGTCGTGGTGTTCCGTGCAAAATCAACCTGATTCCATTCAACCCGTTTCCCGATTCCGGGCTGCATTGTTCGCCGCGTGCGGTCGTGCTGCAATTTGGAAAAATGCTCAACGATGGTGGCATCGTCACCACCGTGCGCAAGACACGCGGCGATGACATCGACGCGGCTTGCGGTCAGCTGGCCGGCGATGTGCTCGATCGCACCAACGCAGCCAACCGCCTGGCCGAGCGCCGCCGCGGCGCTGCGCAGCCGATCCGAATCGTGAAGATTTCCAAAGAAGGACAGGTATGACACCAGCGCTCCGTTTCTCGCCTTTGCCATGGACCGCAACGCAGCCGGCCGAGCGGGCCCGCAGCGTGTGGGCGAAGCAGTCGAGTTGGGCAAGCGGGGTCGTTTTGCTGTTGATGGCGGTCTTTGTGCTGCAACTGGCGGGCTGTGCCAGTGCACCCGGTGCCGAGACCTCGGTGTCGGCCGAACCGCTGACCGAATCCGACGAGCCCGAGGTGCGCAAGCGCGCGCGGCTCCGGTTGGAACTGGCATCCGGGTATTTTGAGAATGGCCAGACCAAGGTGGCGCTGGATGAAATCAAGCAGTCGCTGGCGGCCGATCCGAGCTACGCACCGGCCTATGTTTTACGTGGTCTGGTGTACATGCGCCTGAACGATGCGCGCCTGGCCGAAGAGAGTTTTCAGCGCGCGCTACAAATCAGCCCACGCGACTCCGACGCTTTGCACAACTACGGTTGGTTCGCATGTCAGGAGGGGCGGTACCCGCAAGCCGTGGATTTGTTCACCAAGGCCTTGGCCAATCCCCTGTATGGCGGCCAAGCCAAGACATTCATGGCCAAAGGCGTGTGCCAGGTGCGCCAAGGCAACCTGGCTGAAGCCGAAACCAGTCTCGCGCGTTCCTACGAGCTGGACGCGGGCAACCCGATCACGGGCTACAACCTGGCGGCCTTGCTGTTCCAGCGGGGCGACTATTCGCGTGCGCAGTTTTATATCCGGCGCCTGAACAACTCCGAATTGGCCAATGCCGAAACCTTTTGGCTGGGCATCAAGGTCGAGCGCCGCCTGAAAAATGCGGACTCGGTGGACCAGCTCGCGCAGCAACTGGCCAAGCGCTTCCCGCAATCCCGTGAATGGGCCGCTTTTCAGCGTGGGGCTTTCGATGAGTGAGGCGATGGACAATACCTTGTACGAAGGCGCAGCGCCGGAACAGATGCCGCGTCCGGTGCTATTGCGCAGCGCGCGCGAGGCCGCCGGTTTGCACATCGCGGCCCTGGCCGCCGCCTTGAAAGTGCCGGTCAAGAAGCTGGAGGCGCTCGAAGCGGGCCGGTATGAAGAGCTGCCCGACATGACCTTTGCCCGGGCCCTGGCTTCCAGCGCCTGCCGGCAACTCAAGATCGATCCAGCGCCGGTGTTGCAACAAATCCCGGTGGGTGCCACACCGCATCTGGGCGATTCGATGCAGGCGATCAACACGCCGTTCAAACCCCAGCAAGAAATTTCCTCGTCTTCGCCCATGGGCTGGTTGTCCCGCCCGGCGGTATTGCTCACCTTCGTCTTGTTGCTGGCGGCCTTGGTGCTGATTTTTCTGCCATCGATGGAGCGCTTGTTGCCCGATGCGGTGCTGCCCACGACGGAACCGTCCACGGGTGTGCCGGGCGCCGATGCGGTTGATCTGGAATCGTCGTCGGTGACCGTGACGCCCCTGGTATTGGACAGCTCCATGCAG
>NZ_JBFJMY010000416.1:0-3668 GCF_041633695.1 Hydrogenophaga sp. | reverse complement strand
TCCACGTAGATCAGCGAGAGTTTGTCGCGCACGCCCAGCGACACGGTGGAATTGGAGTAGTCGGCCAGCTCTTGCATCATGGGCCGGGCGATTTTTCGCACGTCCAGCCGCGTCAGCATGGCGCTGCCCAGCGCCAGGCAGGCGGTGCCCAGGCGGTAGCGGCCGCTTTCTTCCACGTGGATCAGGTAGCCCAGCTTGGTCAGCGTCATGGTCAGGCGCGTGACTGTGCTCTTGGGCAGCTTGCAGCGCTGCGCCAGTTCCTGGTTGCTGAGCGTGCTCTCGCCGGTGCGAAAGCACGACAGCACTTCCAGCCCGCGGGCCAATGCGGTCACGAAATGGCGGTCTTCCTTGGCCTTGGGTGGTGGGCCGCGCCGTCCCGGGCGTTTGGGCGCCGCCGCGGGTTCCGGGTCGGATCCCCGGGCCGTGCCGATGGCGTCGCCCAGTTCAGTGCTGCTGTTCAAAATGGAACTCCGTTCTGCAAATTGCCAGAAGTACTGTACACGGCTCGGCGTTGCTACGCATCGTCGGAAATACCGAGTTTTCTGCCATTGTGCGGCTCGCGTGGCCAGGCGGATGCCGGTGGTCGGCTGCTAAAGTGGTCCGGATGAAGCAAATCAGTCTCTTTCTTACCCAATATGTCGGCATCGAACTGTGGCTGGCCTCGCTGGCTGCCATCGCGCTGGTCACCATTTTGTTGAACCAGGTGGCCCAGATTTTGTTGCGCCACGCCGCCAAGGCAACCGAGCGCACCAGCACGGTGTGGGACGACGCCCTGGTGAGCAGCGCCAGCCGCCCGGTGCTGGCCGCCATGTGGGTGGTGGGTGCGGGCTACATGGCGCGCGTGCTGCAGCGCCAGAGCGACGAGTTGTTTCTGGACGAGGTGCTGGCCTTGCGCGACGTGGCCTTGATCGTCTGCGTCAGCTGGTTTTTGCTGCAGTTCGTGGGCAAGGTGGGTCGCAACGTGATCGCGGCACGTGTGGAGCGGGGTGAGGAAGTGGACCGGACCACGGTCGATGCCCTGGGCAAACTGGCGCGCCTGGTGACGGTGATCGTGGCGCTGCTGGTGGGAGCGCAGACCCTGGGCTTTCAGATCACCGGCTTGCTGGCGCTGGGCGGCGTGGGCGGCATCGCCGTGGGTTTTGCGGCCAAGGATTTGCTGGCCAATTTTTTTGGCGGCCTCACGATTTATCTGGACCGCCCGTTCGCGGTGGGCGAATGGATACGCTCGCCCGACAAGAGCATCGAAGGCACGGTGGAATACATCAGCTGGCGCCACACGCGGGTGCGCGCTTTCAACAAGAACCCGATCTATGTGCCCAATGCGGTGTTCACCAGCATCGTGGTGGAAAACCCCTCGCGCATGAGCCACCGCCGCCTCAAGGAAACGATTGGCCTGCGCTACGACGACTTTGCGGTGGTCGCGCCCATCGTGGCCGACATCAAGGCCATGCTCAAGGCGCACGAAGGCATGGACGCCAGCCAGACCTTGATCGTCAATTTCAATGGTTTTGGCCCGTCTTCGCTCGACCTCATGATCTACGCCTTCACCAAGACCACGGTTTGGGTGGCGTACCACGAGGTGAAGCAGGACGTGTTGCTGAAAATCGGCGAGATCATCGCGCAGCACGGTGCCGAGATCGCCTTTCCCACCCAGACCCTGCACCTGCAAAACGCAGCGGAACCGGAGGCGCCAGACGCCGACTGACTGCGCCGGCTCGGTTCGCTGCGCTCAGGAACCCACCGGCCCGACCAGGCTGTCGCCCTGGTCGACGATGGTGTCGCCCATGTGTTTTTTCGCAAAAGCGTGCAAGGCCTCGGCATCGGTGCGGTACAGCCGCAGGCCGGGTCCGTCTTCCAGCGCACCGGCTTTGCGCAGCACGGTTTCTATCGGCAGTTTCAGGCCCACCAAATGCAGGGTGACGCCTTTTTCGCGCAGGCGCGGGCACAGAATGCCCATCATCTCCACGCCGCTGGCGTCGATCCAGTTGAAGGCCTGGGCAAAAATCACCACGTGGTGCGTATCGGGCTGGGTGGCCAGGCGCTCGGTGATGGCGCGTTCCAGGGCGCTGGCGGTGGCGAAGTCGAGCGCCGCGTCCATGCGCATGGCGTACATATGGGGTCGCAAGGGGGGCAGGTGCCAGAGGTGGCGGTCGCGCAGACTGCCGTCGGCGTGCAGACCCACTTCGATGATGCGCGGGTGCAGCCGCTGGTACAGAAAATGGCTCAGCGCCATGATCACACCGGCGATCACGCCCCAATGCAGCTGCGGCGAGGCCAGCAGGGTGATGGCAAAGGTGCTGACGGCGATGAGCGCTTCGGTGCGCGAGATGCGCCACAGGCGAACGAAGGCGCCGGGTTTGACCAGACTCAGCACCGCCACCAAAACGATGGCGGCCAGCACCGCCCGGGGCACGTGCTGCAGCAAAGGCGTGAACACCAGCAGGCAGAGCGTGACCACCACCACCGAAAACACGGTGGCCCAGCCGCTGCGTGCACCGGCGTACAGATTGAGCGCCGAGCGCGAAAACGAGGTGCTGGTCGGGAAGCTGCCCGACAGCGCCGACGCGATCTTGGCCAGGCCTTGGCCGAGCAGGTCCTGGTTCTGGTTCCACAGCTGGTCTTGCTGCCCGTTGTCCACCTTGGCGCTGGCCGCAGTTTCCAGAAAGCTCACCAGGGTGATGATGAGCGTGGGCAGCAGCAACTGGGACAACACCGCCCAACCGGGCCAGCCCGGCAGCGCCAGACTGGGCAGCTGGTGCGGCAGCGGCCCGATCACGCGCCCGCCCAGGGCTTCAAAGCCGATGCCGTAGCTGATGCCCGAGGTCGCCAGCACCACCAGCAACACGCTGGGAAAACCGGGCCGCCAACGCCGCGCCAGCATCAGCGCCAGCAGGCTGCCCAGGCCAAACGCCAACGACGGCAGGTGCCAGCCCGCAGCGCTCAGTGCGCCCGACCAATCGCCTTGCAGGCCCAGCAGCCCCGGGAGTTGCGAGCCGATGATGAGCAGCGCCGCCGCCTGGGTGAACGCCATCAGCACCGGCGCGTTGACCAGATTGAGCAACCAGCCAAAACGCACCAGGCCGAGCACGATTTGCAGCAGACCCGCGAGCAAGGCCAGCCAGACCGCGAGCTCCACCCATTGGGCGCTGCCCGGCTCGGCCAGGCCGGTGAGCGAGGTGCTGACCAGCAAGCAGCTCAGTGCGGTAGGCCCCACCGCCAACCGGGTCGAGGCGCTGAACAACACACCCACCAGGGTGGGCAACATGGCCGCGTAAATACCGGTGATGGGTGGCAGGCCCGCCAGCGTGGCGTAGGCCACGCCTTGCGGGATCACCATCAGTCCGACGGTGAGACCCGCCATCGCTTCGCCCCGCAACAGGGAGCCGCTCAGGCGCGGCCAAGCCAGAAAGGGAAAGAAGCGTTGCCAACGGATCATGGGCCGATACTACCCGCCGCGGCGCGGCGCTCCTGCGCTGGCGGTCGCGGGGTTCAAGACGGCAACTGGTCCACGTCGGCGGGGTTGAAGCTGCTGCGCCGCCCCAGATGGCGCGCGTTTGCCTGGAGCCAGGCGTCGGCGGCGGCATGGCCTTGCCCGTGCAACTGGGACAGAAACGACCATTGCGTCTGGGTTTTGCTGGACGCGCTCAGGCTGCCCAGGGCGGCGTCGC
>NZ_JBFJMY010000415.1:0-3672 GCF_041633695.1 Hydrogenophaga sp. | reverse complement strand
CAAGGCGCCGGGCACGAAGCACGGGCGGGCCGGTGGGGGAACGGAGGGGGCCAACGGGACGGATAGACCGCCGGTCGGCTGGGTGGAGGCGGAGGACATGGCGCATTCAATGACTGTTTTTATGTACAGTATATGAATGCGCTCTGCTTGTCCAGAACAGATCGGAAAAGCCCGCCGCCTGCCTGGGCAAGAAGCCATGGGCCAGCCCGGGCGACGAAAAAATCTGGGTGTTCTTTAAGCCGCTACCGACTCTTGCGCCAGCTTGTTCTTCAGCTGGTTCACCAGATTGGTTTTCGCTTTGGTGATGTGTTCTTCGGTCAGGAACACCGCCAGATCGGCATCGCCGTTCTGGATCGCATCCGCAATCGCCTGGTGCTCGTCCCAGATGGTCAAGCGCTGGTTCGTCCACCGGTGTACCGCACCCATGACCCGGCGCAGATGCACCCAGTACCGACGGGCGTTTTCTGCGATCAAGTCGTTGCCCGAAGCGGCATAAATGGCGTTGTGAAAGGCGATGTCGGCATCGATCGTGCCGTTGATATCGCCGCTGCCAGACATCAACTGCCCTTGCGCAAGAATCTGGGGGTCTATCGTTGCCCGCGCGTTGGCGGCCAGGCGCGCGGCCAGCGCATCCAGTGCCCCACGGACTTCGTAAAGCCGACCGACCCATTCCGCATCGAGCGGGGTGACCTGAACGCCCCGCCCCGGGGCGTCTTCGATGAGGCCGTCGTTCTTCAGCAGCCGCAAGGCTTGCAACACCGGCGAGCGAGACACATGCAACTGCTCGGCGATCTCTTCCTGCGTGATCCGTTCGCCCGGCGCCAGTGAGCCATCGGTGATGGCGTCGAGCAACACGTTGTAGACCGTCTCAACGAAGTCGCTGCGGGTGGGGAGTTTGTCGAGTTGCAGGCGCATGCCGGTATTTTAATTTCAACGCCGTGTACAGAATACAAAATGGCCGCTGGTGTTGATCTGGCTCAGGCAGGGATGCTGGGCGTCCGTGGAAAGGGGGAAAGGTTATCGGCCCAAAGGGTTTCAGACCGTGTTCACAGGACGGCGCAAACGTGCCGAGGCCAACCAGTTGGGCGCCGCAACGCCGTCGGGGAGGTGGGCCAACAAGGCCTCGCAAAGCGCCGCGTTCTGGTGGTCACAAACCAGCAAATTCAAACGGATCTGTTGGCGGTTGAGCGGTGTCTTCAAACAAATCACCAGGCGTTGCTTGAGATCGTGCTCCAGCGTGCCCTCCATCCATTCGAGCTGGGCCACGTCGTGCCACGCCACCTCCCGCAGTTTCTCGATCCGCGCGCCCAACAGGCTGGGCACGTGACTCCAGTGGATGGACAGGCCACCGGCATGGATGCCGATCTGCCGCAGGTGCAGCAGGTCGCTGAACATGGCGTGCAGGATCAGACCGGCACCACAGAAAGCCATGGCCCAGAGGAACAGGCGCGGGTCTATGGCCACGGTCGATGTCCACCAGGCGTTCAGGCCGTCCGTCCATGGCCAAGCGGCGGCGCTCACCAGCAGCAGGCCGAGCGCGAGCCGCCACAGCCTCGGGTATTTCACCGGCGCGCCGGGTGGCCCGTAGTCCAGATGGAGCGCCTCGGCGCTTCTGTCCATGCGAGGTGGGTCTGTGCGCAGCACTGCGTGGCAACGCGAGGCTAGGGCCTGTTCACACTATTTTTCCAAGTGCGAAAGGGGTGAAAACAGCGCCAATCTAGGCGCGCGACGACGGCCAGACTGGCTGTCTGGTCTAGGCGTGCAACAACGAGTGGCGCTGTTTTCACCCCTTTCCCTTCGGGTTGCGGCCAAAAAGGCCATGCGCGGCGTTGCAAAGCCTGGCCGGGGGGAAGCCCCGGCTGCGTTTTGTGCCTTGCGCATGGCCTTTTTGATCCGCAACGCATCTTGGAAAAATAGTGTGAACAGGCCCTAGGAGCCCGAGCCGGTTGCGGGCGATCCGGTCAATTGAACATGTCCGGCTGGGTGGCGGCGATGTGGTCGTAAATGGGTTGAAAGTGCAACCAGCCGATGTACTCAGAGCCCACATGCTCGCGGCTGTAGCGCGAGCGCTCCGGAGACACCAAGACGGGCTTGTGCCCCGAGGCCTCGACCAGGAGTTGCTGGCGGCAGCAGCGCTCCAGCGCGATGAACCAGAATGCGGCGGACTCGATGCTGTGGCGGCTGGCGGTGAGCAGGCCGTGGTTCTGGTGGATGGCGGCTTTCACCCCTTTGAACCAATCGCACACCGCCATGCCCGCGCGCTCTTCGACCGCGACCTGCCCGGCGTCGTCTTTGATCACGACGTGGTCCTCAAAAAAGGCGGCGGCGTCTTGAGAAATGGGTTCCAGCGGGCGCCCCAGCGCTGCAAAAGCGGTGCCGTACACGGTGTGCGCGTGGCACATGGAAATGATGTCGGGGTGCGCCTCGTGCACGGCCGCGTGCAAAACGAAACCGGCGCGGTTGATCGCGTGGCGGCCTTCCACGACCCGGCCTTTGTGATCCGCCAGGATGAGGTTGGACACTTTGACCTGCGCGAAATGAACGCACATGGGGTTGGTCCAGTACAGCTCGGGACGCTCCGGGTCGCGGATGGTCAGGTGACCGGCGAAGCCGTAGTCAAAGCCCTCCAGCGCAAAGGCGCGGCAAGCGGCCACCAGGCGTTCCTTGCGGTGTTGGCGCTCGGCCTCGAAGTTGTCGAATTCCGGTAGGTCTGGGTAAATCAACCCGGGCTGGGTGGGCTGGTAGATCGAGATGTTTTTGACTTTGTCGAGCATGGTTTTCTCCAGTGGGGAATGGGCGCTTGGCGCTCAGAGATCGATGACGAGGGTGGGGCTGCGAGAACGCGAAACGCAGAGCGTCAGGCAGCGTGTTTTTTCCTCGTCAGAAAGGATGTAGTCGTTGTGCTCCACCTCGCCTTCGAGGTAATCCACCTTGCACGAACCGCACAGGCCAGACAGGCACGAGGTGGGCACCCGGTGGCCAGCGAGTTCGATCGCGCGCACGATGGTCTGGTCTGGCAACACCTGTACTGTGGTGCCGGACTTGGCCAGCCGCACCTCAAAGCTTGCATCGGGTGCGGATTTCGGTGGTGGTTCGGGGGCTTTGAAGTGTTCAAAGTGCACAGAACCCGGCGCCCAATGCGCGCTGGCATCGGCACAAGCTTGCATGAAGCCAAGCGGCCCGCAGTAGTACAAGTGGGCACCATCGGCTTGCCGCCGCAACAGCGCCGTGATGTCCAGCCCCTGCCCTGGGATGCCGTTGTCGAAATGGAAGTGCAGCTGGCCTGCTGGCACCAAGGCTTGCAGCGCATCGACAAAGGCCGCGTGGCGGGGGCTGCGGCTGCAGTAGTGCAGTTCGAACGACGCGCCTTGTGCGGCCATTTCATGCGCCATGGCTTTCAAGGGGGTGATGCCAATGCCGCCTGCGAGCAGGATGGTGTGTGCGGCCCCACGCGCCATGGGAAACGCGTTGCGGGGCGCGCCCACGGTCAGCATGTCGCCCACGCGCACGCTGTCGTGCATGGCCTTTGAGCCGCCGCTGCCTTTCACTTCCCGGAGCACGCCCAGCGTCCAGTTCGAACGTTCGTGGGGGTCGCCCGCCAACGAGTAGGAACGCACCAGGCCGCCGGGCAAGTGAACGTCAACGTGTGCGCCGGCCGCCACCAGCGGCAAT
>NZ_JBFJMY010000414.1:0-3682 GCF_041633695.1 Hydrogenophaga sp. | reverse complement strand
TCGAACCGCTGACCTCTTGCATGCCATGCAAGCGCTCTCCCAGCTGAGCTATACCCCCACAGGGTTTGCATCCAAACACTTCGCAGATCACTGCTTGGCGCTCATCAGCAAGCCTCAAATTATAGGACATTTTTCAGGCGTTTTTCAATCTCTGTAAAACAGTTTGCTGTTTTTGCAATGCGAGCACCGCATCCAGCGACGGTGTCTGCGCCGTGCCCATGACGAGCACACGCACCGGCATCGCCAGTTGCGGCATCTTCAGACCATGGGCCGTGAGCACTTCCTTGATCGCTGCACCAATCGACGCCTTGTCCCAAACGCAGTCCACCAGCTTCTCTGCCAAGTCCGCCAGCGCCGGGCGCACCGCATCGGTCACATGCTGGGTTCGCTCTTCGGCGTTGGGCGTGATGTCGGCATAAAACGCGGCCGCCCAATGGGCCAGCGCCACTGTCGTGTCGCAGCGGTCCTTGAACAAGCCGCAGATGTGCGGCAAACGTTCGTCGGCCGTGATCCCATTGCGCAGCAACTGTGTCGACACCAAAGCCGCCAAGGCCTCGTCGTCCATGGCTTTCAGGTGCTGGGCATTGACCCAGCGCAGCTTGGTTTCGTCGAACTGTGCGGCGCTGCGGCCCAGATGATCGAGATTGAACCACTCGAGAAACTGCTGACGGCTGAATATTTCGTCGTCGCCGTGGCTCCAGCCCAGGCGGGCCAGGTAGTTCACCATGGCTTCGGGCAGATAGCCTTCGTCGCGGAACTGCGTGACCGGTTTGGCGCCGTTGCGCTTGCTCATCTTTTCACCCAGCTCGTTGAGCACGGTGGGCAAATGGGCGTACACGGGTGGCTCTTTGCCCAGCGCGCGGAAGATGTTGATCTGGCGCGGCGTGTTGTTCACATGGTCGTCGCCGCGGATCACGTGCGTGATGCTCATGTCGATGTCGTCGACGACCACGCAGAAGTTGTAGGTGGGCGTACCGTCCGGGCGTGCGATCACCAGATCGTCCAGCTCGTCGTTGCGGATCTCGATCAGGCCCTTGACCTTGTCTTCCCAGGCCACCACGCCACCTTGTGGGTTCTTGAAGCGCAGCACCGGCTGCACACCGGCGGGCACGGGGGGCAAGCTTTTGCCAGGTTCGGGGCGCCAAGTGCCGTCGTAGCGCGGTTTTTCCTTGGCAGCCATCTGGCGTTCGCGCAAGGCATCGAGTTCAGCCATGCTCATGTAGCAGGGATAGACATGGCCCGCCTCCAACATGTCGGCCAGCACCGCTTTGTAGCGGTCCATGCGCTGCATCTGGTAGAACGGCCCTTCGTCGTGGTCCAGCCCCAACCAGGCCATGCCCTCGATGATCACGTCCACCGCAGCTTGCGAGGAGCGCTCCAGGTCGGTGTCTTCGATGCGCAGGATGAACTCGCCCCCAGTGGCACGGGCGAATGCCCAGGGATAGAGCGCCGAGCGGATATTGCCTAGGTGGATGAAGCCGGTGGGGGACGGCGCGAAGCGGGTTCTGACTTGGGTCATTTACAAGGTGTCCAGGCCGCGCGAAAGGTCGGCTTTGATGTCGTCTACATGTTCCAGGCCCACGGCCAGGCGGATCAAGCCCTGACCAATGCCGGCGTCCTGGCGCTGCGCCTCGGTCAGGCGACCGTGCGAGGTGGTGGCCGGATGGGTGATGATGGTCTTGGTATCGCCCAGGTTGGTGGCGATGCTCATGACCTCGGCACTGTCGATCACTTTGAAGGCGTTGGCGCGGGCTTGCTCAACGCCGACACCACGCACGTCAAAAGACAGCACGGCGCCGCCCATGCCCGATTGCTGGCGCATGGCGAGTTCGTGCTGCGGGTGGGATGTCAGGCCGGGGTAGTAGACGCGGCTGACCGCCGGGTGGTCTTGCAGCCACTGCGCCACGGCCAGCGTGTTGGCGCACTGCGCCTGCATGCGGATGTTCAGCGTCTCCAGGCCCTTGAGCACCACCCAGGCATTGAAAGGTGCCAGCGTCATACCCGCCACACGCACGATGGGAGCAAACACATCGACGATCAGTTTCGAGGGGCCGCAGATGGCACCAGCCATGACACGGCCCTGACCATCCAGGTACTTGGTACCAGAATGGATGATCAGGTCGGCGCCCAGTTCAACCGGGCGCTGCAAGGCGGGTGAGCAAAAGCAGTTGTCCACCACCAGCAAGGCACCCGCCTTGTGCGCCACATCGGCCAGTGCCTGGATGTCGCAAACATCGGTCAAAGGGTTGGTGGGCGTTTCGGCAAACAGCAGTTTGGTGTTGGGCTTCAAGGCGGCTTGCCATTGCGCGACCTCGGTCTGCGAGACAAACGTGGTCTCGACCCCGAACTTGGCAAACTCCTTGCCGAACAGCGCCATGGTGGAGCCGAACACCGAACGCGAGCAAATCACGTGGTCACCCGCTTTGAGCAAGCCCATGCACAGCATGAGGATGGCGCCCATGCCGGTGGACGCGGCAATGGCGGCCTCGGTTCCCTCCATGGCGGCCAGACGCTGCTCGAAGCTGGTCACTGTGGGGTTGGAGGTGCGGCCATAGGTGTAACCCTCGGCCGGGTGGGCAAAGCGGTGGGCGGCGGTTTCCGCGTCGGGTTGCACAAAACCGCTGGTGAGGTACAGCGCTTCGGCGTTCTCGCCGTACTGGCTGGGGGCCAACGCCGTGCGCACCGCCAAGGTGTCGCGGTGCAGCCCGGCGGGCAGCTTCTTCGTTTGCATGGTTCAGGCGTCCTGCGAATTGGGCAAGGCCAGGCGCGAGTTGTCTTCAACGCCCTCTTCCTGGCTACCGCGGTTCTGGTTCAGCCGCGCGATGTCTTCGGGGTGGATATCGCCGGTGACGTAGTGGCCATCAAAACACGACGCGTCAAAACCCTCCAGGCTCGGGTTGAGCGAGCCGATGGCCTGCTTCATGCCATCCACATCCTGGTAGATCAGCGCATCGCAGCCAATGCTTTCGCGCACCTCTTCCACCGTGCGGTTGTAGGCCACCAGTTCGTCGGAGGTAGGCATGTCGATGCCGTACACATTGGGGTAACGCACCGGCGGCGCAGCGCTGGCCAGAAACACCTTGCGGGCGCCCGCGTCGCGCGCCATCTGCACGATTTCGCGGCTGGTCGTGCCGCGCACGATGGAGTCGTCCACCAACAGCACATTGCGGCCCTTGAACTCGCTGGAAATCACATTGAGTTTTTGGCGCACGGACTTCTTGCGCACGCCCTGCCCCGGCATGATGAAGGTGCGCCCCACGTAGCGGTTCTTCACAAAACCCTCGCGGTAGGGCAAGCCCAGCAGTTGCGCCAACTCCATGGCGCTGGGGCGTGAAGACTCGGGAATGGGAATGACCACGTCGATCTGGCTCGGCGGCACCGTGGACACCACGCGCTTGGCCAGGGTCTTGCCCAGGTTCAGACGCGCTTGGTACACCGAAATGCCGTCCATCACCGAGTCGGGGCGGGCGAGGTACACGTATTCGAAGATGCAAGGGTTGTGGCTGACCTTTTCGGCGCATTGCTGGAACTGGATCTGGCCTTCCAGGTCCACAAACAGCGCTTCACCCGGCTGCACATCGCGCATCAGATCAAAGCCCGTGCCTTCCAGCGTCACCGATTCGCTGGCCACCATCACGCCGGATTCGTTGCGCCCCACGCACAAAGGCCGAATGCCATAGGG
>NZ_JBFJMY010000413.1:0-3690 GCF_041633695.1 Hydrogenophaga sp. | reverse complement strand
GCGTGTACCCGGTGCTTGCACCGGGTACACGCGCGGCCGGGACTGTGGTGTTGGGGCGGTACCATGGCCCCATTCACCAACCTCGGAATGTGCCCATGATGACCGCCAGTTTCCAGATCGAAGGCATTGACGTGCAGGTGGAAGGCGAGGGCAGCTCCACCGTCTTGCTGCTGCACGGCTGGCCCGATACCCGCGCCCTGTGGGACGACACCGTGGCGGCCTTGCGCGACGGCTACCGCTGCGTGCGCTTCAACCTGCCGGGCTACGACCTGGCCAAGCCGCCCGGCGGACTGTCGGTGGATGCGATGGTGGTGTTGATGGCGGCCGTGGTGAGCCGGGTGAGCCCAGGCGCTCCCGTGACCTTGCTGATACACGACTGGGGCTCGATCTTTGGTCAGGAATTCGCCGCGCGCCACCCCGAACGGGTGGAGCGGGTGGTGATCGTCGACGTGGGCGACGCCAGCTCGGGCGCCTATCTGAAGTCGCTCAAAGCCAAGGCCAAGCTGATGATTCTGGGCTACCAGCTCTGGTTGGCGCTGGCCTGGCAGTTGGGAAAAATGGGCGCCACCGGGGTGGCCGATCGCATGACGCGCTTCATGGCCAAGGCCATCGGGTGCCGCAATCCGCCCGGCCACATCGGCTGGCAGATGAACTATCCCTACGGCATGCAATGGCTGGGCACCTACGGCGGCTTCAAGGGTTTGAGCCGGGTGAGAGCCAACGCCCCTCCGCGCGTGCCGACCCTGTTTGTGTACGGCCAGCGCAAGCCCTTCATGTTCCATTCCAGCCAGTGGCTGCAGACGCTGGAAGCCACACCCGGCTGCGCCGTGCACGAAATACCCGCTGGGCATTGGCTGATGCGGCAAAAGCCCGAACGCTTCAACCCGGTGGTGCGCGCTTGGCTGGACGAGACGCCGCCCCAACGCAGCTGAGCCGGAGCCGTCGCGATGAAAGCCGAAGACCTGCAGCGCCTGGTGAGCGTGGAAATGCCGTTTGGCAAATACAAGGGCCGGGTGATCGCCGACCTGCCCGGCAACTACCTGAACTGGTTCGCGCGCGAGGGTTTTCCCAAGAGCGACATCGGTCGCTTGCTGGCGCTGATGCAGGAGATCGACCACAACGGGCTGGGCGACTTGCTCACGCCCTTGCGACAGCGGCGCGACCAGGACCGGTAGACCCGTCGCACGCACTCAGGCGCAGCCGCAGGAGCCGCAGCAAGAGCCTGCGGGCTGGGTTTCGAAAGCCGGGAACAGCACATTGTTTTCCAGGTGGATGTGCTGGATCAGATCGTCGGTGAATTGCGCGATACCCGCGTACAGCGCACGCCAGGTGTTGCAAGCGCCGGCAGGGGGCGTGGCGTCGTTCGTGAGCGCAGCCAGCCGTTCCACCTGCAGGCCGTGTTCGGTGTGTTCGCCGCGCATCATGTGGATGGGGGCTTGCGCGTAACCCATGTTCCCGCTTTTGAGCAAAGGGAACAGCACCAGCTCTTCTTTTTGCATGTGGTCCAGCAGTTCGGTCTGCATGTTTTCGAGCAAATCCGCCAGCCCTTTCGGCACCTGGGGGTGGTCGCGGTGCACCGCTTCCACCCGCCGCGCCATGCGCAACAACTCGGGCAGCTGTTGGCGGTGCACCTCGTGGAAACGCGAGACGATGAGATCGATCAGTGGCGCAGGCGCCATGCTGGCGGGCAAACTGGTGCGGCGGTGCAACTCCAGCTCACCGAGCTCGGCCAGCAGCGGTTCGAGGGCGATGCCTTTGTCGGCGGCCGCCTGCCGCAGGCCGATCTGGCCACCGCAGCAAAAATCCAGTTTGAGACGGCGAAAGACCGCGGTGGCCCCGGGCAGATCCACAGCGATCTGGCCGATGGCGTGCTCGCTGCGGTCGGTGACGGCGGGTTTTTCAGGGGTTTCCAATGTGGCGTTCACGGTGGTCCTTTAAATGTTCATACGATGTGAATATATTAAGTCATAAAATGCACTTGACATGAATCTTCATTGCTTTTTCTTTGCGCTGGCGCAAATGCCAGCCACCCACGGGAGCACGCCATGCGTCTGACCAGCTGGACCGACTACACCCTGAGGGTGCTGATGTACTGCGCCGCCTGCGAGGGGCGCGAGCAGCCGGTGACGATCACCGAAATCGCCGAGGCCCACGGCATTTCACGCAGCCACCTCACCAAAATCGTGGTCAACCTCTCGAACCAGGGCTGGCTCAGCACCACACGCGGTCGGGGTGGTGGCTTGCGTTTGCAGGTCCCGGCCGAGCACATCGGGCTGGGCGATGTGGTGCGCCAAACCGAAACCGATTTCGACATGGTGGAATGTTTCGACGACGGCAGCAACCAATGCCGACTCAACCCCGCCTGCCACCTCAAGGGCGTGTTGCAAGAGGCGCTCGAAAGTTATCTGCGGGTGCTGGACGGCGTGACCCTGGCCGATCTGGTGCGCGCCCCCGCAGGTTCGGCGCGGGGAGGCGAGGGCCGCCTGGTGGGCGTGCCGATCCAGTGGCGCTGATGGCCCGGGCTCAGTCCAGGCCCAGCGCGTGGTAGACCCGCACCGCTGCCCAGGCGTCGTTGGCCGCGTAGACCAACTGGCCGGTGCTGAGATTGGGTAACGCCCAGTTGGAGGTGGCGGCCTTTTTCGATTTGATGAAGCGCTGCTGGAACAACACCGCCACCGCGCCCTTGACGCCCATGTCCTTGCGGTAGCCGCGTTCGCGGAACACGGTGTTGAGTTCCAGCACGTCGGCGGGCTCCACACCGAGTTTGGCGACGATGCGCAAGGTGTCGTCGCGCAGCCCGAACCCGGCCTTTGTGAAGCCGGGCAGGGCGAGCAACTGCGCCACGATGGCGCGACAGCCCGGATCGTGCAGCTGAAAGACCCAGGCGCGCTCGGGGGTGGCGAGCTGCACGATGTGGGGACCGTCCGATACCTGGTCTTTCACGAACGTGGGTTTGGACTCGGTGTCAAAACCCCAGACCGTGGTCGCGGTCAGGGCGGCCTGCGCGGCCCGCGCCTGTTCGCCGGTGTGCACCAGTGCGATGCGGTCCGGACCCAGGCGGTCGAATTCGGGCAGCAGGGCAATTTCGTCTTTGCTCGGGGTGGGGCGTGTGGTTTGCATGCACGCCAGTGTGCCGCAGTCGGCGCGCACCGATAATGCAGGCTTGGCGCAAGCGATCGACTGGCCGCCCGAATATCCCGATGCATTACACCCTCAAACTCTTTTCCGCCGACGACGTAGGCCCCGCTGCGCGCGCAGCCGCCGAGCGCAGCTTTCGGCGCGCGCTGGAAGACAGTCTGGGCGACGCCAGTCTGGTGGCACCGGTGTACCAGGCCTACATGCAGGTGGTGGCGCGCCACGGCGAAGCGCCCGACCCGGAAAGCTTGAGCACCGGGGAGCTGGCGGTGCTGGAGCAGTGGCGCGAGGCGGAAGCGGCGGCCGTGACCGCGGTGTTCGGCCCGATGCGGCAGATGGGCGACGCCGATTACGAGATCGGCCTGATCGACGCGCCGCCCGGGCTGTAGGCGGTGGCAGATGGCTGCCGCGCATAATCGTGCCCCTTGCCCGGTGTTTTCCAGAAGCCCGGTGCAAACCTTGTCAACTTGTCCCTCACGGGCGAAATCCCTCTGAAGGACTGCCATGCGCAAAATATTCGAACTCCGCCCCGAAGGCAAACATCCAGACCGCGTG
>NZ_JBFJMY010000412.1:0-3691 GCF_041633695.1 Hydrogenophaga sp. | reverse complement strand
CCGGCGCATGGCCGAAGAGACCGGCATGATCGAGCCCTTCGAGCCCGGGCAGGTGCGCCAGTCGGCCGATGGCCAAAAAATCGTCAGCTACGGCACCAGCAGCTACGGCTACGACATCCGGTGCGCGCCGGAGTTCAAGGTCTTCACCAACATCTATTCGACCGTGGTGGACCCGAAGAATTTTGATGAAAAAAGTTTCGTCGACATCGAGAGCGATGTCTGCATCATCCCGCCCAACAGTTTCGCGTTGGCCCGCACCATCGAGTATTTCCGGATACCGCGCAACGTCTTGACCATTTGCCTGGGCAAGAGCACCTATGCGCGTTGCGGCATCATCGTCAACGTCACCCCGTTCGAACCCGAGTGGGAAGGTTATGTGACGCTGGAGTTCTCCAACACCACGCCGCTGCCCGCCAAAATTTACGCCGGTGAGGGCTGTGCACAGGTCTTGTTCTTCGAGAGCGACAAGGACGATGTTTGCGAGACCAGCTACAAGGACCGTGGCGGCAAATACCAGGGCCAGCGCGGGGTCACCCTGCCCAAGACCTGAGCCATCGACTTATAAAAAAAGCGCTGCCTGGCAGCGCATTTTTATGCCCGCCCAGGGCGGGGTTCAGGGCTTGTCGAGGTCGTAGGTGATGCGGCGCACCTGCCCGTTGCTGCCGGGAAAGTCGGTGAACATGGCGCGCACCAGCCAGGGCACGATTTCCACCAGATCCTCGCCACGGCCTTCGTGCACAGCCGTGGCATCAAACACGCTGTGTGCCGATGCGGGTGCGCCAGCACGGTCTTCGATGCGCACCTGAACGCGGCTTTCCTGCGTGGTGCGGGTCACTTCGCGGTCGCCCACGTAGCGCGGTCCCCAGAGGTCGGGCACCCAGTGTCCACCGTGCAACCGGCCATCGCGGTCGCGGTAGAGCGGCTGGTAGACCCAGTTGTCGTCGTACACGGCCTCCAATACCTTGCGTTCGCGTGGCGCCAGCGCGGCGTCCACCCGCACCACAAAGCGTCCGGTTTGTCCGCCGGCGGCGGGCCGCAAGCCCTGGCGCTGGAGTTCCTTGGCCACCAAAGCCTGGTAGGCGGCGATTTCCAACTCGCGAGGCGCTTGGGGCGGTGTGAAACTGAAGGACTGCCCGCGTGCGTCGGCGGGCCATTGGTTGAAGCGGGTGACTTTGGTGCTCACCGTGCTGGCGCAGCCTACGAGCGCGAATGCCACAAACGCGGTCAAAAACCACGCGGTCGCGCGCGCAGGTTTGCGGTTGGTACGTGTGGAGGGCGTGCTGGGGCAGGGTGTTTGCATAATGGCTTGCCGCTGAGGCGGGTTTGGGTATTTGCACGGCGCGAAGCGGACGGCGTTTTTCGATGTCCATGGCCGCGTTCGAGTTCCCGGCTTGCCCGTCGCCACCAGGAGAATACACATGAAATGGGAAAACAACCGCCAGTCGGACCAGGTCGAGGACCGCCGCTCCAACCCCGGTGGCGGTGGCCTAGGCGGTTTGGGTGGTGGTGGACGGCGCGGCAAGGGTTTGGGCATCGGCACCATCGCGGTGGCACTGGTGGCGGGTTGGATTTTCAACATCAACCCCATGACCATTCTGGGTGCGTTGAGCGGCGCGGGCGATGTGTCGGGTCCGGCGCAGACCCAAAGCGCACCAGCCACCGGCCAGCCGTCCGATCAGATGGGGCAATTCGTGGCCTCGGTGCTGGGTGGCACCGAAGACGTTTGGGGGCAGGTGTTTCAGCAAGGGGGAAGCCCGTACAAAAAGCCCCGCCTGGTGCTGTTTCGGGGCAGTACGCCCACGGCCTGTGGTACAGGTCAGGCGGCCATGGGACCGTTTTATTGCCCGGGCGACCAGAAGGTCTACATCGATCTGTCGTTTTACGAAACCATGCGCCAGCAGCTCGGTGCACCCGGCGATTTCGCCCAGGCCTACGTGATCGCCCACGAAGTGGGGCACCATGTGCAAAACCTGCTCGGCATCACCGACAAGGTGGACGGCATGCGCGGGCGCATCAGCCAGCGCGAGCAGAACGCCCTGAGCGTGCGCCTGGAGCTGCAGGCCGACTGTTTCGCAGGCATCTGGGCCCACCACAACCAGAAATCCAGCGCCATCCTGGAGCCGGGGGACGTGGACGAGGCGCTGAACGCGGCGGCCGCGATCGGCGACGACGCCTTGCAGCGCAAGAGCCAGGGCCAAGTGGTGCCCGACAGCTTCACCCACGGCACCAGCGAGCAGCGTCAGCGCTGGTTCCACACCGGTTTGCAGTCGGGCAGCGTGCCGTCTTGCGACACCTTCAACGCCCGAAACCTGTGATGGCATAGGGATTCTTGTCCCTCGCACAGAGGCGGCTGACGCCGCTGCGCGCTTCCCACAAGGGCGCGATTGGGCATTTTGTGCTCAAAGTGCGACAATAGCGGGTTAACGCGTACCAAACACGCGCACATCAATGACCCAATCCTTCTCAGAACTTTCCCTATCCCCCAGCCTTGCCCGTGCCGTCGCCGACATGGGCTACGAAACCATGACGCCGATCCAGGCGCAAGCCATACCGGTGGTGCTGGAAGGCCGTGACGTGATGGGCGCTGCCCAGACCGGTACTGGCAAAACCGCGGCTTTCTCGCTGCCCTTGCTGCAGCGCATGCTCAAGCACGAAAACGCCTCCACCTCGCCAGCGCGCCATCCGGTGCGTGCGCTGGTGTTGTTGCCCACGCGCGAGTTGGCCGACCAGGTGGCCGAGCAGGTCAAGCTCTACGCCAAGCACACGCAATTGCGCAGCATGGTGGTGTTTGGCGGCATGGACATGAAGCCGCAGACCGCCGAGCTGAAAAAAGGCGTCGAGGTGCTGGTGGCCACGCCCGGGCGCTTGCTGGACCACATCGAAGCCAAGAACTGCGTGCTCAACCAGGTGGAATATGTGGTGCTGGACGAAGCCGACCGCATGCTGGACATCGGTTTCCTGCCCGACTTGCAGCGCATCCTGAGCTACCTGCCCAAGCAGCGCACCACTTTGTTGTTCTCGGCCACGTTCTCGCCCGAGATCAAACGCCTGGCCAACAGCTACCTGCAAGACCCGGTGACGATCGAGGTGGCGCGCTCCAACGCCACCGCCTCTACCGTGGAACAGCATTTTTACCGCGTGGACGACGACGACAAACGTGGCACGCTCAAGCAGATCCTGCGCGACCGCGAACTCAAGCAGGCGTTCGTGTTCGTCAACAGCAAACTCGGCTGCGCCCGTCTGGCCCGCTCGCTGGAGCGTGAAGGTCTCAACACCACCGCCTTGCACGGCGACAAGAGCCAGGACGAGCGCTTGAAGGCGCTGGAAGCCTTCAAGAGTGGTGCGGTCGATCTGCTGATCTGCACCGACGTGGCCGCGCGTGGTCTGGACATCAAAGACGTGCCAGCGGTGTTCAACTTCGACATCCCGTTCAACGCCGAAGACTATGTGCACCGCATCGGACGCACCGGTCGCGCTGGTGCGTCGGGTCTGGCGGTGTCGTTCGTCAGTGGGCGCGATTCGAAGTCCATGGGCGAGCTGGAAAAGCTGCTGGGCAAAAAACTCGAAGTCGAAGCGCTGGAGCTGGCGGCCGATCGCCAGCCGGCCGGTCGTTTCAACGAAGGCCAGCGCCTGTGGTCGCAGGGCGAGTCGCGTGGCGATGGTCGCCGCGACGAGCCGCGCCGCGATGCTG
>NZ_JBFJMY010000411.1:0-3707 GCF_041633695.1 Hydrogenophaga sp. | reverse complement strand
GCGACCACGTCATTCCGCTGTACACGCCCGAATGCCGCCAGTGCAAGTTCTGCCTGTCGCGCAAGACCAATCTGTGCCAGCTGATCCGTGGCACGCAGGGCAAAGGCCTCATGCCCGACGCCACCAGCCGCTTCAGCATGGACGGCAAGCCCTTGTTCCACTACATGGGCACCAGCACCTTCAGCAACTACACGGTGGCGGCTGAAATCTCGCTGGCCAAGATCCGCGAAGACGCGCCTTTCGACAAGGTCTGCTACATCGGCTGCGGCGTCACCACCGGTCTGGGCGCTGTGCTCTTCACCGCCAAGGTGGAAGCGGGCGCCAACGTGGTGGTGTTCGGCCTGGGTGGTATCGGCCTCAACGTTATCCAGGGCGCCAAGATGGTGGGTGCCGACAAGATCATCGGCGTCGACCTCAACCCCGAGCGCGAAGCCATGGCACGCAAGTTCGGCATGACGCACTTCATCAACCCCAAAGACGTGGCCGCAGCCGGCGGCAATGTGGTGGATGCGATTGTGCAGCTCACCGACGGTGGTGCCGACTACAGCTTTGAGTGCATAGGCAATACCAAGGTGATGCGCGATGCGCTCGAGTGCACACACAAAGGCTGGGGCCGCAGCATCATCATCGGCGTGGCCGAAGCCGGCGCCGAGATCAGCACGCGCCCGTTCCAGCTGGTGACGGGTCGCAAGTGGGAAGGTTCGGCCTTCGGCGGCGCACGCGGCCGCACCGACGTGCCCAAGATCGTGGACTGGTACATGGAAGGCAAGATCAACATCGACGACCTCATCACCCACAAGCTCAAGCTGGAAGACATCAACAAAGGCTTTGAGCTGATGAAGAGCGGCGAGTCCATCCGGTCGGTCGTGGAATACTGATCCCCCGCGCCGCGCCGAAGGCGCGTCACCCCCCAGGGGGCAACGCTTGCCGACCAGCAAAACCGCGCAATTGACCCACCCCGTCGCTGCGCTCCGCCCCTCAAGGGGCAATGCCTGCGGCCCGGCAAACCGGTTCTGCGGCATTCTTGACCGAACTTCACCTCGTTTCTCGAAATGCCCGTGTTTCGACGCCTTGACCATGAACAACGCCTTCGACCGTCTTGAACTGCTCAGCGAGCACGCCTGTTTTGGCGGTGTGCAGCGCTTTTACAAACACCTGTCCGGTGAGATCGGTCTGCCGATGCGGTTTGGTTTGTTCCTGCCGCCGCAGGCTGTGACGGGTGCGCAGGTGCCGTTGCTGACCTTTTTGGCCGGCTTGACTTGCACCGAAGAAACCTTTGCCATGAAGGCCGGTGCCCAGCGCATGGCGGCCGAGCTGGGGCTGGCTTTGCTCACGCCCGATACCAGCCCACGCGGCGCGGGCGTGGACGGCGAAGGCCTAGCCTGGGATTTTGGCGTGGGCGCGGGCTTTTATCTCGACGCCACCCAGGCGCCTTGGTCGACCCACTGGCGCATGGAGAGTTATCTGCTGAAAGAATTGATTCCGGCCAGCCTGGCGCAGTTTGGGTTGAACCCAGACCGCCTGGGTCTGTTTGGCCATTCCATGGGCGGGCATGGCGCGCTCACCCTGGCGCTGCGCCACCCGGGGCGCTTTGCCAGTGTCTCGGCCTTTGCGCCCATTTGCGCGCCCAGCCTATGCCCCTGGGGTCACAAAGCCTTTGCGGGTTACCTGGGGAAAACCGCTTCCACCTGGGTCGCGCACGACGCCAGCGCACTCATGTCACAACAGAACAGCGTGCCTTATCCCGGGGGCATCCTGATCGACCAGGGGCTGGCGGACAAGTTTCTCGCCGA
Source organism: Hydrogenophaga sp. (assembly GCF_041633695.1). Taxonomy (GTDB): domain Bacteria; phylum Pseudomonadota; class Gammaproteobacteria; order Burkholderiales; family Burkholderiaceae_C; genus Hydrogenophaga. The sequence continues at coordinate 1,914 of NZ_JBFJMY010000411.1, read as the reverse complement.
ACAGCTGCACCCCGAAGCCCTTGAGGCCGCCTGCACCACCATCGGCCAGCCGCTCACCTTGCGCCGCCACGCAGACTACGACCACGGTTATTACTTCATCACCAGCTTCGTGGACGACCACCTGCGCCACCACGCCCAGGCGCTGAACTGAGCGAGCGGCCAAAAAAATGCCACCGCAAGGGTGGCATTTCAGCTACTGGGCCATTCTGCAACTGGGGACATGCCCCAGTGCGATCAGCTTGCTCAACCCTGTTGGGCTTTGTTTTTGCGGCGGCGTGCGGCGCCAATGCCCACCAAGCCGATGCCGAGCAAGGCCAGTGACATGGGTTCTGGCACGTTGTTGCTCGACTTGGCAATGCCATACAGAACGGCATGCGACAGGCCGGCGCCCTGGTTCGGCGCATTCCACCAGCTTGCGGTCGTGGTGCCCGAGCCCACGCCAAAGACGGCCCAATCGGGGGTGAGGTTTTGTCCCACTTTGAAACCGACGGCGAGGAAGTCAAAGAGGTCCCACAGCGCTGCGTTGATGGTCACGTTGCCGGAAGAGCCACCCGTGACGCTGAACCAGTTTTCAATGCTGCCGTTGAGCGCGGCACCGGGATCTTTGTCCAGAATGGTGTAAGCCGATCCGACACCCGCGGTGAAAGCATCGTTGCCTTCCTTGCCGATTTCACCTTGCAGGTTGCCGTCGCCGGCCGCCAAGCAGGTGGCTCCTTGGGCAGAGTCCAGATAAAAAGTGCGGGTAGAACCTGCACCACCGGTGCAACTCACCGGCGCTGCTTGCGCAACCCCCGTGAGTGCCACGAGTGCGGCCACCAGGCCACCACCGAAGAATTTTTTGAGCGTCATACCGGTACTCCGAGATAAGGTTTAACTAACGAGGGTTGTAAATTAATTGTCAAAAGGCATGATTATTTAGCATGTTTCATGCCATGGAAAAATCCCCATATTTTTCAAGTATCTGGTCCGATCCGCGGGTGATTGTCTTTTCCAAATGTCAAATTTCCCGACGATGAGAGCGCTCTGGCCGAACGGGCTGCAACGCTCTCATCCTCGCGGCGCGTGCCGTCCGCTCGAAAAATAGACCAACGCAGATAATTGGACTCTTTCTTCCGTCATACCCATGCGCCCAAGACAATTCGACCTCATCGCCTTCGACTGGGACGGCACCCTGTTCGACTCCACTGCGCTCATCACCCGCTGCATCCAGTGGTCGGTGCGCGACGTGGGCGGCACCGTGCCCAGCGACGAGGCCGCCAGCTACGTCATCGGCATGGGGCTGGCGCAGGCGCTGGCCCATGCCGCGCCCGATGTGCCGACCGAGAAGCACGGCTTGCTCAATGAGCGCTTTCGCCATTACTACCTGGCGCGCCAGCACGACATCGTGCTGTTTCAAGGCGTATTGCCCCTGCTGGCCGAACTCAAGAGCCGCCAGCACCTGCTCACCGTGGCCACCGGCAAGAACCGCCAGGGGCTCAACGAAGCCCTGAAGGCGGTGGAGTTGCAAGGCGTGTTCGACGGCTCGCGCACCGCCGACGAGACCGCTGGCAAACCCCACCCGCGGATGTTGCACGAGCTGATGCGCGAGTTCGGCACCGTGCCCGAGCGCACCCTCATGATTGGCGACACCACGCACGACTTGCAAATGGCCTTGAACGCGGGCTGCGCCAGCGTGGGCGTGAGCTACGGCGCCCACGAGCCCGCCGCTTTCCATGCGCTTCAGCCGCGCCACATCGCGCATTCGGTGCGCGACCTGCACGACTGGCTGCAGTCCAACGCCTGAACCGGCCAGCCGCACCGTGTCCGCCCCGTCCGACCCGAATCCGATCTACCCGCTGTGCAACAGCGCCGAGCTGCTCAACGGCGGGCAGGCGGTCTCGTTCGATGTGCGCTACGCCGGGCAAACCTGCCGCG
>NZ_JBFJMY010000410.1:0-3712 GCF_041633695.1 Hydrogenophaga sp. | reverse complement strand
GTGCCTTCGGGAAACAGGATCAGCGAGTCGCCGCTCTCCAGGGCGGTGATCAGCGGTTGCAGCGGATCTTCGTCGCCCTTGCGTTCGCGTTCGACGTAAATGGCGTGGAACACCTCGGTGGTGATCCACTGCTTGAAGCGCGAAGCGGTCCAGTAGTCGCGCGCGGCGATCGGGCGGGTGATGCTGCGCAGCTCTTCGGGCAGGGCGGCCCAGATCAGCACCAGATCGGCGTGGCTTTGGTGGTTGGCGAAATAAATGCGCTGCTCGGCCTTGGGCGGGCAGCCGTGCCAGCGCGCTTGCGCCCCGGTGAGCAAACGCACCACACCCAGCAGCAACAGGCTCATGGCTTGGGCGCGCCAGTTCATGGATGCATCCTGGCAGGGGGGCGCCAGTCCATGGGGGTCACGGGATACTCACGTCGCCCATGCGGGCCACGATGGTGCCCGCGCGGCGCGCCAGGTAGGCCGATCCGGGCCGGGTTTCAAAGAACTTGGGGCTGGGCAGCATGACCGCCAGACGGGCCGCTTCGTAGGCGCTGAGCTTGGCAGCCGGTTTTTTGAAATAGAGCTGGGCCGCGGCTTCGGCGCCAAAAACGCCTTCGCCCCATTCCACGCTGTTGAGGTAGATCGCCAGAATGCGCGGTTTGTCCAGCACCGCTTCCAGCATCAGCGTGAGCACCAGCTCCTGCCCTTTGCGCAGCAGACTGCGCTCGCCCGACAGCAGCAGGTTCTTGGCCAGCTGCTGGGTGATGGTGGAGCCGCCCACGATCTTCGGCGCTTTGACCACCGGTGTTTTGGCCGGGTCGACCGGTGTCTTGCGCTTGGCCTGCTGGGCCGCGAGTTTTTCGGCACGGGCGTCGGCGATTTGCTGCCGGCGCTCGTTTTTCTGCCAGGCGGTTTCGATGGCGTCCCAGTCCACACCGCCGTGTTCGCTGAAGCCCGCGTCCTCGGAGGCGATCACGGCGCGCTTGAGGTGGGGGCTGATGGCGTCGTAGTCGACCCAGGTCTGGCTCCAGCGCCAGGGCTTGTCGCTGCCCAGGCTCTTGGCCGTGACCTGCCACAGCTCGCTGCGCATGAAGGCCGTGCTTTGCGGGTCCACCACCACCATGAGCGCGATGCGGGCCAAAAAAAACAGTTGCAGGGCGACACCCGCCAACAACATCCACAACAACCAACGGCCGAAAGATTTCATGGGGTGACCCGCCGGGAGACAGCAGGTTGGTCAGGCCACAGGTGTTGCCCCCCTTCCCGGGGGGCGGCGCCGAAGGCGACGCGGCGGGTGCTCATCTATTGGCCGCTCAGCTGCGTTTGCAGCGTAGCGTCGCGGGTGAAACGAAAACGCGACACCACCACGATCTGGTCCGCGCGGCGGCGCATGGCGTCGCTGAAGCGGCCAAAGTCGAGGCTGCGCACGATGGCCTGGGCGCGCCCGTCCAGCAGCTTGTTGCCCGAGCTTTGCACCACTTCGGTGTCGAGCACGGCGCCGCTGTGGTTGACGGTGATGATCATGGTCAGGTCGCCGTACAGCTTGCGACCGGCGGCTTGCGGGAAGTTGCTGGTGCCCCGGTCTTCGATCTTGCGGCGCAGCTCGTCGTAGTAGATCGCGTAGACCTCTTCGCGCGTGGCCGGGCTGACGTAGCGCTTTTTCGGGCGCTCGTTTTCCTCGTTGATGCGCTTTTCGATCTCGGCCAGGATCTTCACCAAAGCCTTGCGCTTGCGCTCGCGCTGCACGTTTTCGGGGCTGGGGTTGACCGCCTGCAGATCGGGCGGTGGCATATTGGCCAGTTGCTGGCGCACCTGGGCCAGGATCTGGTTTTGCTGCTCCTTGAGCGCCTCGATCATGCGCTCGTCTTCTTCCGGCGTGTCGCCGAGGCGCGCCACCACCGTGGACGGCAGGGGCGAGGTCGCCCGGCCGCGTGCCGCTTCACCACCACCGGCCAGCGATGCCTGGGCAATGGCCTTGGCCTTGTCGGGCCGTTCGTTGCTCTTGGCGTTGACCAGGATCACTTCCAGCGGCGTGTCCTGGAACACCCGGTTGAAGCTTTGTGGATCGACAAAGCGCACCGTGAGCAAAACCGCGTGCGCCGCCACCGACACCGCCAATGCCAGCTGCAAAGTGCTCAGGGTCTTGAGATAGGCAAGGGCGGCTTTCACGCGGGCATTCTCCGGGATTTTTCAGTCCTGCGCGGTTTCGGTCACGGGCGCGTCGGCGGCGGGGGTCTCGGCTGCGGTGTCGTCGTCGAAAGCCAGCGACAGCGGTGTGGCCAGGGCACCGTCTTCGTCGCCGTCGCTGTCTCCATCGCCACCGTTGTCATCGGACACCTGGTCTTCTGGCAGATCCAGCCGTTCCAGCACCGTGCCGCTCACGTCCAGCGTGATTTCGTCGATCTCGCCCAGGCGCACCCGCACGTGGGCGCCGCGCGGCAGGCCTTCGGTGCCCAGCACCGGCAGCACCAGCGGCAAGTTATCGGCGCGCACCAGGTTGTCTTTGAACAGCGTGGCCGTCAGTTCGGTGGTACCGGCTTGCTCCAGGTGCTTGAGCGTCCAGTAGCGCTCCATGCCGTTCTGGAAGCCGTTGTAGGCCGAATAGGCGGCGTCGAAGGCGCTGATGATGGCGAACAGATTCGCGTCTTTGGGCTTGAAGGGGGCTGCCAGCGCGGCCGTTTTGCCGTGCCGCGCGCAGGCGATGATCTGCCACTGGTTGACCATGTCCACGTAGCGGCGCAGCGGCGAGGTGCTCCAGGCGTAGCTGGGCACGCCAATGCCGGCGTGTGGCTGGGCCTTGGTGCCCATGCGCACCTTCACGCCCGGCGCCATGCTGGCCTGGCTGCGGTAAATGCCGGGCACGCCGCATTCGGCCAGCCACTGGCCCCAGGTGCTGTTGGCCAGAATCATGGCCTCGGCGACCATCAGGTCCAGCGGGGCGCCGCGCTGGCGGGTGCTGATGCGCACCGTCTCGTCGCCCGAAGGCTCGGCGCCCGCCACCCCTTCGAGGCGGAAGTTGTAGTCGGGCCGGTTGAAGTTTTCGGGCTTGCCGCGCACCACTTCGCGCTGGGCCTTGAGTTGGCGCGCCAGGCGGAACACGAAGGCCAGCGTGGGCTGCAAGGCACTCAATTCGGCGGGCGCCTCGCTGGCCGGGGTTTCGCCGCTGAGCCAGGCTTCGGTCACCACCGCGTCGAGCTGGTCGTGGCGCAGGTTCAGGGCGATCGGCACGCGCTCCAGGCGCGTGGCGCTGCCGGTGACGGCCAGCGTGGCTTCGTCAAAGCTCACATACAGCGAGACCGCCGGGCAGTCGCGCCCGGCCAGCAGGGTATAGGCCTGCACGACTTCGTCGGGCAGCATGGTGATTTTGTGCCCCGGCATGTAGACCGTGGACAGGCGGTGGCGGGCGATCTGGTCGATGGGTCCATCGGGCAACACCGCCAGACCGGGGGCGGCGATGTGTATGCCCAGCGTCACCGAGCCGGTGCCCAGACCTTGCACCGAGAGCGCGTCGTCGATCTCGGTGGTGGCCGAATCGTCGATGGAGAAGGCCTGCACCGCCGCCAGCGGCAGTTCGTCGGTGATGGCGGGCGCTTGCAGCGCCGGAAAGCCGGTGCCTTTGGGGAACTGGTCGAACAGAAAACGCTGCCAGTGGAACTGGTAGGCGTTGGAGATCGCACCGGCGTTCTTCAACAGGGCCAGCGGGGCGGTGTGGCTGTTGCGGGCGGCCT
>NZ_JBFJMY010000409.1:0-3730 GCF_041633695.1 Hydrogenophaga sp. | reverse complement strand
TTCGAGCGAGCCGACGATGTGGGCGATGCCGTGCGCAATCGCTGGGTTGATGGTGTATTTGGCGATGTAGCGTTTGACGCGGAAGTTGTCGTTGCGCGCGCTGTCTTCGGCCAGCGCGCCGCGCTGCTCTTTCATCTTGTGTGCTGTCTGCCAGGTGCGGACGATGACCTCGCCCACGCGGCCCATGGCCTGGCTGTCGCTGCTCATGATGCTGATGGCGCCGAGGTCGTGCAGCACGTCTTCGGCGGCGATGGTTTCGCGGCGGATACGGCTTTCGGCAAAGGCCAGGTCTTCGGGGATGGAGGCGTCCAGGTGGTGGCAGACCATGAGCATGTCCACGTGCTCGTCCAGGGTGTTCACCGTGTACGGCATGGTCGGGTTGGTGGAAGACGGCAGGAAGTTGGCCTCGCCCACCACGCGGATGATGTCGGGTGCGTGGCCGCCACCCGCGCCTTCGGTGTGGAAGGCGCAGAGCGTGCGGCCCTTGGTGGCGGCGATGGTGTCTTCCACAAAGCCCGATTCGTTGAGCGTGTCGCTGTGGATGGCGACTTGCACGTCGGCTTCTTCTGCCACGTCCAGGCAGTTGCTGATGGCGCTGGGCGTGGTGCCCCAGTCTTCGTGCAGTTTCAGGCCGATGGCGCCGGCTTCGACCTGTTCGTGCAGCGGCGCGGGCAGGCTGGCGTTGCCCTTGCCCATGAAACCCAGGTTCATGGGCAAGCCATCGGCGGCTTGCAGCATGCGCTCGATGTGCCAGGGACCGGGTGTGCAAGTGGTGGCAAAGGTGCCGGTGGCCGGGCCGGTGCCGCCGCCCAGCATGGTGGTGATGCCCGAGGTCAAAGCCTCGTCGACCTGCTGCGGGCAGATGAAGTGGATGTGGCTGTCGATGCCGCCCACGGTGACGATGTTGCCTTCGCAGCTGATGATTTCGGTGCCGGGGCCGATGACGATGTCCACGCCCGGCATGGTGTCGGGGTTGCCGGCCTTGCCGATGGCGGCGATGCGTCCGTCTTTCAAACCGATGTCGGCCTTGACGATGCCCCAGTGGTCGATGATGAGCGCGTTGGTCAGCACCGTGTCCATGGCGCCTTGGGCGCGCGTGCGCTGGCTTTGCGCCATGCCGTCGCGTATGGTCTTGCCGCCGCCGAATTTGACCTCTTCGCCGTAGCCGCCTGCGGCCAGGGTGTAGTCCTTTTCTACCTCGATGACCAAGCCAGTGTCGGCCAAGCGCAGGCGGTCGCCCACGGTGGGGCCAAACATGTCGGCGTAGGCGCTGCGGTTGATGTTTGCCATGTCAGTTCCTGTTCGTTGTGCGTGCGCGGCTGGGGCGGGTCAGAGCGCGCCCTGCGTCAAGCCGCGAAAGCCGTGCACCTGGCGCTCGCCCGCGTAGTCCACCAGCTCGACCGTGCGTTGCTGGCCGGGCTCGAAGCGCACGGCGGTGCCGCTGGCGATATTGAGCCGCATGCCGCGCGCGGCGGCGCGGTCGAAGTCGAGCGCGGCGTTGGTTTCGGCAAAGTGGTAGTGCGAGCCCACTTGCACCGGGCGGTCAGCGGCGTTCTTCACCACCAGGGTGAGCGTGCGCCGGCCGGGGTTGAGCGGGTGTTCGCCCGCGTCGGTGAAAAGTTCGCCGGGGATCATGTTGGCGCCCTCACTTGCCGCCACGCGTCCACCACAGCGCAAGCGCTGCGGCCGCGACGGCGCCCACAAAACCCAGGGCATCGGTGGCGTGCCAATGGCTGCCAAAAAGGCCGTGGCCGTCGTGGGCCAAGGCGGGCAGGGCTGCGCAAGCCAGTGCGGTCGAAAACAACAGTTGGGTCAAGGGCTTCATGTGGGTCCTCAGCAGGTGCGGTAGAGCGAAATGTCGGGTTCAAGGATGCGGTGGAACCGGCTTTGCCGGGCCACTCGCATCGCCCCCTGGGGGGGTGACGCGCGCAGCGCGGCGCGGGGGGGGTGGGTGGGTCACGGTATCGGCTGGTGCACCGTCACCAGCTTGGTGCCGTCGGCGAAGGTGGCTTCGACCTGGATGTCGGGGATCATCTCGGCGATGCCATCCATCACGTCCGCGCGGCTCAGCACCGAGCGTCCGGCGCTCATGAGTTCGGCCACCGACTGGCCGTCGCGCGCGCCTTCCAGCACCGCCGCCGTGATCAGGGCGACCGCTTCCGGGTAGTTCAGTTTGAGCCCACGCGCCAGCCGACGCTCGGCCAGCAACGCGGCGGTGAAGATCAGTAACTTGTCTTTTTCGCGGGGAGTGAGTTCCATGGGCAGGCTCGTGGCGGTTGTCGGGGGCGCGGTATGGCCAGCAAGTACCGTGCCCTGCTTTCGTGCGTGGCATGAAAGCTGCACTGGACCATGGGTGAACGAACGCCCGATTTCTCTGCCCACCATGATGCCATCCGGCGCGGATGCCGCCGCGCCGAACGACGCGCCGCAGCGCATCATCAAGGTGCGCCGCGACTACAACGCCTGGGTCGGCAGCGAAACCATGGAGGACTATGCGCTGCGCTACACGCCGCAGCGTTTTCGCAAATGGAGCGAATGGCGCGTGGCCAACACGGCCTTTGGCGCGGCTTCGTTCCTGATCCTGGAAGCGGTGGGCGCCACGCTGCTGGTGAAGTACGGCTTCGTCAACGCCGCGCTCGCCATTTTGGCCACCGGCCTCATCATCTTCCTGGCGGGCCTGCCCATCAGCGTGTACGCCGCGCGCTATGGGGTGGACATGGATTTGCTCACGCGGGGCGCGGGTTTTGGCTACATCGGCTCCACCATCACCTCGCTCATCTACGCCAGTTTCACCTTCATCTTCTTCGCGCTGGAGGCGGCCGTCATGGCCTACGCACTGGAGCTGGCGCTGGGCATACCGCCGGCCTGGGGTTACCTCATCTGCGCTCTGGTGGTGATTCCATTGGTCACCTACGGGGTCTCGGTCATCAGCCGCTTCCAGATCTGGTCGCAACCGCTGTGGCTGGTGATGATGTTGGTGCCTTTTGCGGCGGTCTGGATGTTCGATCCTGGTGCATTTGCAGATGTTGTGCACTACGGTGGTGAATCTGGCTTGGGCAAAGATTTTGATTGGCACCTGTTTGGTGCGGCGCTCACGGTGGGTATTGCGTTGATCACGCAAATGGGTGAACAGGCCGACTACCTGCGCTTCATGCCCGCACCCGTGCCCGGCAAAACCTGGCGCTGGTGGGCCGGGGTGCTGGCGGGTGGGCCGGGCTGGGTGGTTCTGGGCGTGCTCAAGATGTTGGGCGGCGCGCTGCTGGCGTATCTGGCCATCAGCCACATGGTGCCGCCCGAGCGTGCGGTGGACCCGAACCAGATGTACCTGGCCGCCTACGAATACGTGTTCTCGGACTACGGCTGGGCGGTGGCCGCCACGGCCTTGTTCGTGGTGGTCTCGCAGCTCAAGATCAACGTCACCAACGCCTACGCGGGCTCGCTGGCCTGGAGCAATTTTTTCTCGCGCCTCACGCACAGCCACCCGGGGCGGGTGGTGTGGGTGGTGTTCAACACCTTGATCGCCTTCATGCTGATGGAGATGAATGTGTTCCAGGCGCTGGGCGAGGTGCTGGGCCTGTATTCCAACATCGCCATCGCCTGGATCATGGCGGTGGTGGCCGATCTGGTGATCAACAAGCCCATGGGCTGGTCGCCCAAGGGCATCGAGTTCAAGCGCGCGTATTTGTACGACATCAACCCGGTGGGCGTGGGCGCCATGGGCCTGGCCTCG
>NZ_JBFJMY010000408.1:0-3732 GCF_041633695.1 Hydrogenophaga sp. | reverse complement strand
GCATGCGCGTAGCGCGACTTCGCCGAGAGCACCGCCTGGCGGGTTTCGGCTACCAACTGCGGCGCGCCGTAGCGCAAAAGGCCGGCCAGATAACCCAGGCTGGCGGCAGGCAGGGGTGCGTACAGGCGCACGATCAGATCCAGCAAGGCATCGGCCCGCGCTTGCGCGCCGGCGGGGCTGTGGTCCTGCTCGGGGTGTTGCACCACCTCGAACACGCGGGTGCCACTGTCGCGCCGCTGCACACGCAGCAGGCCCCGGTAGTGCATGTCGTCGAGCAAGAGGGTGGTGGCGCGCAGATCGCTGCCCCAGGCGCTCACCGCTCTGCCGTGGTGCGCAAACGCGGCCTGTACATCTTTGGGGTGGCTGGCGCCGCGCTCGCTCACAAAGGCCAGCAGGTCGGCGGCCCGGGCCCGGGTGTTGGCGTCCCAGGACTGGCGCGGCGCGCGCGGGTGCAGCAGCGCCAAGGTGTCGCGCGGCACAAAGCCGTAGTTGACGAAGCAATCTTCGTCGATAGGCAAGCGTGTGTAGCGCCGTTCCAGGTCGCCGGCACGGTAACCGTTGACGCGCAGACGCAGGATCAGGTCTTGCGCACGCGCGGGTGCACGCATGGGGTCGGCCTGCACAAACCCGAGGCGGCGAATGGCGGCCGGCAAGCTGGTCGGTTTGAACAGGCTGCGCGCGATGGCGTAGCGGCGCAGCGCATCGAGCGATGGGACCTGCGCCGCCAAATTCATATCGCCACCCTCACTCCACCCGCGTGACCCTGCTGGGCTTGAAGCCCAGATCGGCCGCCTTGCCTTTGCGCGCGCGGGCGGCGCGGGCGTTGTTCAAGCTGCGGATTTCCAGAGTTTCGTCGCGCTCTTTGCCGCCACGGCCAATGCCTTCGATCTTCACGCTGCGCGTGTAGGCGGCGGCACCGGCCAGTGCGTCCTTGGCTTCGAGGTCGATCAGCATCAGGCCACGCCCGCCCTTTTCCATGGTCTTGAGTTCGGCGATTTCAAAGGTGAGGATGCGCCCACCGGTGGAGGCGCAGCACACATGGGTGGCCGCGTTCAAGACCTGGGTGCCCGAGCTGTGCGCGGCGTGGGACGGTGCGCACACCGTCTCGCCTTCGCCCAGGTTGATGAAGGCCTTGCCCGCTTTCTGGCGCGACAACATGTTCTCCACCGACGCCAGAAAACCATAACCACCCGAGCCGCTGAGCAGCAGCGTGGCGCTGGCGGGGCCGGCGAAATAGTGCAAGGGCTGGGTGCCGCTTTCCAGGTCGATCAGCGTGGTGATGGGCTGGCCGTCGCCGCGCGCGCCGGGCAGGCTGGCCACCGGCTCGGAATACACGCGGCCGTTGCTGCCGAACACCAGCAGCGTATCCACGGTGCGGCATTCGAAGGTGCCATACAAGCCGTCGCCGGCCTTGAAGGCGAAACTGCCCGGCTCGTGCCCGTGGCCGGTGCGCGCACGCACCCAGCCTTTGCTGGACACCACCACCGTCACCGGTTCGTCCACCACCTTGATTTCGGCCACGGCCTTTTTCTCGGCCTGGATCAGAGTGCGGCGCGCGTCGGCAAAGGTCTTGGCGTCGGCCTCGATCTCTTTCACCATCAGGCGCTTCAAGCTGCCGGGATTGCCCAGGATGTCTTCCAGCTTGCCCTGCTCTTCGCGCAGCTTGGAAAGCTCTTGCTCGATCTTGATGGCTTCGAGTCGCGCGAGCTGGCGCAGGCGGATTTCCAGAATGTCTTCGGCCTGGCGATCGCTGAGTTGGAAGCGGGCTATCAGCGCGGCCTTGGGCTCGTCGCTTTGCCGGATGATGGCGATCACCTCGTCGATGTTGAGCAACACCAGCTGCCTGCCTTCGAGGATGTGGATGCGGTCCAGCACCTTGCTGAGGCGGTACTGCGAGCGGCGGGTGATGGTGGTCTGCCGGAACTCGATCCACTCGGTCAGCATCAGCCGCAGCGACTTCTGCGTCGGCCGGCCGTCCAGGCCGATCATGGTCAGGTTGATCGGGGACGAGCTTTCCAAACTGGTGTGGGCCAACAGCGCCGTGATCAGCTCCTGCTGCTCGATGCGGCTGCTCTTGGGCTCGAACACGAGGCGCACCGCAGCGTCCTTGCTCGACTCGTCGCGCACACCGTCGAGCACCATGAGCATGCTGGCCTTGAGTTGGGTCTGGTCCTGGCTCAGCGCCTTCTTGCCCGTCTTCACCTTGGGGTTGGTGATCTCTTCGATCTCTTCCAGCACCTTTTGCGAACTCACACCCGGTGGCAGTTCGGTGACCACCAGATTCCACTGCCCGCGCGCCAGCTCTTCGATCTTCCAGAGCGCCCGCACCTTGAGGCTGCCGCGACCGGTGCGGTACGCGTCGGCGATGTCGCTGGCCGGGCTGATGATCTGACCGCCGCCCGGGTAATCCGGGCCCGGCAGGATGGCCAGCAACTCTTCGTCGCTGAGCTTCGGCGTCTTGATCAAGGCCACGCAGGCGTCGGCCACTTCGCGCAGGTTGTGGCTGGGGATTTCGGTGGCCAGACCCACGGCAATGCCCGATGCACCGTTGAGCAAATTGAACGGCAGACGGGCCGGCAACTGCCTGGGTTCCTCGAAGGAGCCGTCGTAGGTGGGGATGAAATCGACCGTGCCTTCGTCGATCTCGTCGAGCAGCAAGCCGGTGATCCTGGCCAGGCGCGCTTCGGTGTAACGCATCGCGGCGGCGCCGTCGCCGTCGCGTGAACCGAAGTTGCCTTGGCCGTCGATCAGCGGGTAGCGCTGGGAAAAATCCTGCGCCATGCGCACCAGCGCGTCGTAGGCGGCGGAATCGCCATGCGGGTGGTATTTGCCCAGCACATCGCCGACCACGCGTGCACTTTTGACCGGTTTGGCCGCCACGTTGCGTGTGGGTCCGCTGTAGCCCAGCCCCATGCGTTCCATGGCGTACAGAATGCGGCGCTGCACCGGTTTTTGCCCGTCGCAGACATCGGGCAAAGCGCGCCCTTTGACAACGGAGAGCGCGTACTCCAGGTAGGCGCGTTGGGCGTAGTTGGCGAGGTTGTCCTCGGCAGGCGGCTCAACGGGTAATAGATCGAGTTCGGGGGTGTCGTTCATGTCAGTGATGTCTTGTATCCGGGGAAGCACAGCGCGTGCCGAGGTTCAAAACCAAGGGCACCACCGATCCGGCTCTGCCGGTCGGTCAATGCCGACCCCTGGGGGGTGACGCAAAGCGGCGCAGGGGGGTCAAATGTCCACATCCACCGAGTCGCCATGCAGCTCCATCAGCTCGCGGCGCGAGGCCGCTTCGCCCTTGCCCATGAGTTTGGTGATGAGCGCTTCGGTCGCCGCAAAATCGCATGAGCCCAGCATCACCGGCATCAGGCGCCGGGTATCGGGATTGAGCGTGGTATCCCAGAGCTGCTCCGCATTCATTTCGCCCAAGCCCTTGAAGCGGCTGATCTGGCATTTGTCGCGCGCCACACCGTCTTTTTCGGCCTTGTCGAGAATCGCGTGCAGTTCGCCGTCGTCCAGCGCGTACTGCTTGCTCGCGGGCTTTTTGCCGCGAGCGGGCACATCGACCCGGAACAGCGGTGGCCTCGCCACGTACACGTGGCCGGCTTCGATGAGCTTGGGAAAGTGCCGAAAGAACAGCGTGAGCAGCAGCACCTGGATGTGCGAGCCGTCCACGTCGGCGTCCGACAGGATGCAGACCTTGCCGTAGCGCAGTCCGCTCATGTCGGGCGTGTCCAG
>NZ_JBFJMY010000407.1:0-3732 GCF_041633695.1 Hydrogenophaga sp. | reverse complement strand
GGCTCCCTGCACCGCACCGGTCTCAAAGTGGCGGCGTTGCACCAGTCGTTCTGGTTGGGCCAGCATGTGCTGGTCAACGTGGGCGCTGGTCGTTACAACTACGACGCCTACGGCGTGCAAGGCGAGGCTTCGATCTTTGTGCCGGGGCGCGACGACGTGGTGCGGCTGCGTGGCGGCCTCTACCAACGCCAACCCGGCCAGACCAGTCAGCAGCGGGTGCAGGCCTCGGGCAGCTACCGCTGGGTGGTTTCGCCGCAAACCTGGGTGGAGGCCGGTGCCCAGCAGTTCAGCGACGGCACGCGTGGACCGTCCCTGGAGGTGACCCGCTGGTTTGGCGACGTGGGTGTGCATGTGTTTTACCGCAAGGGTGGCACCCAGCAGTTTGCGGGTCTGGAAGTGTCCATTCCGCTCACGCCACGGCAGGGCATGGCTCCAGGCATGGTGCAGGTGGCCGGGGCGCAGCGCTTCAAGACCGGTCTGCGCACGCAGATCACCACCAATACGGTGACTGGCAACTACGTGGCGCCTGATGCGGTGCGCGACCTCAAACTGAGCTACAACGCCGAATGGCGGCAATTGAACGCCGGGCGTATAGGGCAAAATTACTACCTCAGCCAGCTGCCCCGTATGCGCGAAGCCTTCTATCTGTATGGTCGGGCACAGTTGCCTTGATGCATCACTTGCACAGGGTTTTGATGGCTGTTGGCCAAGCGCCGCTATCATGGCACGGTTTCTTTGCTTTCTTACACCTGCGCTGGAGAAGGGATCTCCGGCGCAACTTCAACTTTTGAAAGGGTTGGTCATGAATAAATTCAAAATGCTGGGTGCCCTGGCGCTGTCCTTGTCTGTGGCCGGCCTGGTCGCTTGTGGCGGCGGCGGTGGCGGCCCCACCTTGTTTGCAAAAGCCGACACAGTGGCGGCGATCACGGGCACCAATGTGACGGCCCTGGCAGGCAAAACCTTCACTTTCCCCAGCGGCGCGGCGGCTTTTGGTACCGCGGGCGCAGCAACCACGGTGACTTTCGACACCGCAAATACCTTCACGGTGGTCTCGGGTGGCAATACGGTCAAAGGCGCACTGAGTTTCGGTTCGTGCATCTTCACACTCGCAGCCCCAACCGTTTTCCCGCCCGCTTGGGGTGTAGCCAGCCCGCTGGAAATCACGCCTTGCAATATCAACGTCGGCACGGCTGGTAAAGCGGCCAATGGCACGAGCATTGATGTCCCAGCGTCGCTCGTGCTGGGTGCGGGCAAGTCTTCTGCTCTCACCATTCCAGTCGTGATCAGCGGCACTGGTTCCGTGACCATCAACGGTATTGTGGTCGGCTCGGTCACCACCGGCTCTGCCACCGGCACCGGCTCGGGCTCCTGATCCCGGTCTGGCGGCTGGAAACTGGCTGCCTTTGACCCAAAACCCCGCTGCTTGCAGCGGGGTTTTTTGTTTTTTTGGCCAAAAATTGTGGATCTGCTGTGTCGGCGGGGTTGACCCGCCGGTGGACCTGGCAGTTCAGCGGCCCAGATCGTTGAGCGACCAGTCGTAATCGAGAAAGCGCACCGGCAGCTGGCGCGCGCGCAGGGCGGTTTGTTCGGTGGTCAGGTCGCTCAGTTGTTCGGCGTAGCGGGCGAACACGTCTTCGAGCCGATGGAAGCCCTGGTGGCCTTTTTCAAAGTCTTCCCGGAACCATTTGAAGATTTCATTGACTTCCAGCTGGCCCTTGGCCACCCGGTTGCGGTTGCGGTCGCCCAGAAAGCGGCGCATGCCGTCTTCCAGCTGGGCGGGCAACTTGGCGGCGGTAAAGGCCTCGTCGCGCAGTGCTGGGCAACCGATGCTGGCGCAATTCACGGCGGCGTGCACGCGCGGCTCGTTGTAGTTGGGCCGCAATTGTTCGTGTTCGATCCAGTCCAGGTGGCGCGGCTCGCCCAGCAGCGAGAAGAATTTTTTCTTCCAGGGCGACTGGAACAGCGAACCGAGGTCTTTGATGGATTGCAGTTGCGGGTAGGCGTTGAGCACGAGCTCGACCGTGAAGGCGTTGTAGGCATTGATGAGGAAGGCCATTTGTTGCGGCGCGCTCCAGCCGTCGAACGCGGCTTTGGGTACTGCGCTGAAGGCCTGCAAGACCTCTTTGAGCGCGGCCCGGTTGGCCGCAAAGCTTTTGTAGTCCACACGCGACTGCTTGCCGTCGGGCAGCCAGCGCACGTGTTTCTGGAGCAGAACATTCCAGGCGCTGTGGCTGTGGTCAAAGCCACTGGTTTGTGCCCAGGTGCCTTTGGACCACATGCCCACGGCCACCGCAGAGGCGAACACCGCCAAGAGCCGCCGCCGCGTGCCGGCGTTCGCACCGAGGCGGCTGCGGTTCAAGAGCGCCTCCAGTCGTGGAACTTCTGCACCCACAACAGCAGTTTCTCGGGCGCATGGGCGCGCTTCCATTCACCCGCCGCGTACTTGTTGGCCTCCGACAGCGTGGGGTAGGTGTGGATGGTGCCCAGGATCTTGTTCAGGCCCAGGCCGTGTTTCATGGCCAGCACGTATTCGGCCAACAAATCGCCCGCATGGGTGCCGACGATGGTCACGCCCAGGATCTTGTCTTTGCCGGGCACGGTGAGCACCTTCACAAAACCGTGTGCTTCGCTGTCGGCAATGGCGCGGTCCAGGTCGTCGATGCCGTATTTCGTCACCTCATAGGCGACCCCTTGGGCCTGGGCATCCTGTTCGTTCAGACCGACGCGGGCCACTTCGGGGTCGATGAAGGTGGCCCAGGGGATCACCGAGTAGTCGACCTTGAATTTTTTGAAGTCGCCGAACAAGGCGTTGACGGCGGCGTACCAGGCCTGGTGGGCGGCCGTGTGGGTGAACTGGTAAGGGCCGGCGACGTCGCCTGCGGCGTAAATGTTGGGGTACAGGGTTTGCAGGTATTCGTCGGTCTCTACCGTGCGCTGGGTGGGTACGCCGATGTCTTCCAGCCCGTAGCCGCTGAGGCGGGCCACGCGCCCGACGGCGCACAACAGCTCGTCGAAGGCGATGTGTTTTTCAACCCCGGCGTGTTCCACCACCAGGGTTTTTTGGCCGGCGATGTTTTCGCAGCGCAAGGCCTTGTGCCCGGTCAGCACGTCCACACCGCTGACGGCCAGCGCCTCGCGTGCCAGTTCGGACACTTCCACGTCTTCGCGGGCCATGATGCGGTCGGCCATCTCCACCTGGGTCACGCGCGAACCCAGGCGCGCAAAACTCTGCGCCAGCTCGCAGCCAATGGGGCCACCGCCCAGCACCACCAAGCGCTCGGGCGGCGCGTCCATGTCGGCGAACCGGTCCCACAAGGTGTCGCTGGTCACGTAGCCCACTTCTTCCAGGCCGGGCAGCGGTGGCACGAAGGGCCGGGCACCAGCGGCGATCACGATGCTGCGCGTGGTCAGCGTCTGGCTGCCGCCGCCATTCAGGGCGATCTCCACCGTCCACGGGTTCACGATCTTGGCGTAGCCCTGCACCACATCCACCCCCAGGCCGGTGTACCGCTCCACGCTGTCGTGGGGTTCGATGGCCCGCACGATGCCGTGGATGCGCTGCATCACCGTACGAAAGCTGAAACTGGGCGTCTGGTTGCTCAGGCCGTAGCGCTCGCCGTGGCGCATCTGCTCGGCCAGCTTGGCGCTTTTGATCAAGGCCTTGCTGGGCACGCAACCGTAGTTCAGGCAGTCGCCGCCCATCTTGTGCGCCTCCACCAGCGTGACCTTGGC
>NZ_JBFJMY010000406.1:0-3746 GCF_041633695.1 Hydrogenophaga sp. | reverse complement strand
GCCGGATCCCCGCCCAGTCCTCGACGGCATCGTCTTGCCGCGGAGGGATCTGGACCGTGAACTGGGTGTAGCCGGCATCGCCGAGCGCACCGATGCGGGCGATCAGGTCGTTCCGGGTCCCCGTGAAGGTCGTCTCCCTGATCAGGTCGGCGGTGACGTAGCTGGGCACCGTCCAGCCCGGGTTGCGGTTGGGGGTTTGTTTGCCCCGGAAGTTCAGGCCTGCGCCCAGCCGCAGCCGGGGTGTGAGCTGGTAGGTGCTCCACACCGTGCCCGAATGCACCGGCGTGAGCGAGGGGCGGGTGCCCTGGCCTTCGGAGCCGGCCACGCCGACGTCGATGTTGGCCACCGGCATCCACATGTAGGAGCCATAGACTTCCCATTGGGGTGTCAGGCGTCCGGTGATGTCGGTCTCAAAACCGGCCACGTGGCGCTTGCCCGAGAGCGTGACCAGGTTCACCAAAGGGTCGGTGTTGCGCTCGTGTAGCTTGGTCGAACGGAACAGGGCCAGGCGGGTGGTGAAGTTGCCATCGGAAGAGTCCAGCTTGGCACCGAGCTCGATGTTGATCGATTGTTCGGGCGGGATGTCGGCATTGCGGGCGCCCAGCGAATACGCGTCGCCCGAGGTGTTGAACGATGTCGCGGCCGAGAAGTGGTAGGACTGGCGGGCCGTGGGTTGGTAGAGCACCCCCAGGCGTTTGCTGACCTCCGAGACCTTCATCTGGTAGCTGGCCGGGCAGCCATTGCCTGTGACGCAGCTGTAGTCGCCTTGCAAGTTGTCGTAGCGCAGACCGGCCAGCACCTTCCAATGTGGAGCGACTTGCACCAAGTCCTGCACATACAGGCCATAGCCCTTGGCTTTGTAGGTGTTGGCGGTGGTGAGCGTGCGGGCCGCTTCATTGATCCAGGCGCCGTCGTTGGGTGCACCTACCGTGGTGTCGGGCTTGGTGACGGACGACGCCGAATACACCACCTTTTCTTCGCGTGCGAAATCGATGCCGGTCTGCAGCTCGTGTTTGAAACCCAGGGCCTCGAACTTGCCGCTGAAGTCGCTTTGCGCATACACGCTGTCCAGGTCTTGCACCTTGGGTTGGTTGCCGCGCCGCAGCGCCGTGGACGGCGCAAAGGTGTCGAGTCCGGTGGCGGTGCGAAAGCGGATGGCACTGGCGCGCTGGTCGCGTTCGTAGGCCCCTTTGCGCACCTTGGTGGTGATTTGGTTGTCGCGGTCGAACCGGTGTACGTGGCTGAGCGTGACGTAGGTCGCCGAGCCCGCGCTGTAGTCACTGGCCATGCCGTAGTAGGCATCGGGATCGAGCGGCAACAAGGTGGTCTCGGACACGTCGGAGCCGCTGGTTGGGCGGATCCACGGCATGCCGTAGTTCATGCCGTTGTTGTTGTCCAGGTGGTAGAGGCTGGCCGAGAACTCGTTTTTCTCGCCAATGCCGAAGCGGTAGGTGCCGGCAATGCCTTTTTTGTCGATGCTGCTGCCCGAGCCGTTGTTGTCTGCCTTGGTGACCATGGCGTTCAGGCGCAACGCGGCGCTGTCACCGGTCTGGATGTTGAAGTCGCCCAGCGCACGCTTGTAGCCATGGCTGCCCAGGGTGAAGTCCACCTGGTGTTCGTCGATCAGGCGCGGCACCTTGTTGACCATATTGACCGCGCCGCCCGTGGAACCACGGCCAAACAGCATGGAGGCCGAGCCACGCAGCAGTTCCAGCCGGTCGAGGTTGAAGGTGTCTCGGTCGTAGAAAGCTGGGTCGCGCATGCCGTCCACGAACACGTCGCCGGTGCTTTGCAGGCTGAACCCGCGCAGGCGGATGTCTTCTTCGCCACCTTCGGCGGCGAGAAAGCTGATGCCGCCCGTGTTCTTCAGAGCTTCTTTCATGGTGTCTAGGTTGCGGTCATCGATCAGCTTTTCGGTGACCACGGTGACCGACTGCGGGATGTCGCGCAGCTTTTGCTGGCCTTTGCCAATGGTGGTTTCGGTGGCGCGCAGGCTGTCTTTACCTTCAGGCGCCTCGGCCTGGGCGCGCACGGTCACGGTGGGCAGGGTGTTGGCGGCGGGCGGCGGCGTCTGGGCCATGGCGCTCATGGAGCCGGCCAGCAAGGCGGCACCCAGCGGCAGCAAGGCCGAGCCAGAGGCGGATGGCCGTGCCGAGGGTTCGGCGGCGAAAGGAGGTCGGGGAGTGGCGGAGGGTCGGCGGTTCATGCTTGCAGCGGTCGTAAAGAAGTTGTCGGCTGGCTGCATGCAAGAGGTGCACAGTGGCTGGCTGGTGGAAGAATAGTATTACGAATGCGAACGATTCGCAAATAAAGGTAAAGTTCGGGTGTCGATTTGTCGGTTTTTGCAGACAACACCCCATCTTCCACGGACCCTCGTTTGGCCAGATTTGCTGCACTGCAAAAAAATCCCTATCGATGCCATAAATACTATCGATTTCAATTTATGATAGTTTTTGGATATTATTCATCCATCGCCACAAGCGAACCGTTTTATCAACCAGCAAGGAAATCACCATGTCTCTCATCAACAGCGAAATCAAACCCTTCTCGGCCACAGCGTTCCACGTCGGCAAGTTCGTGCCCGTGACCGAAGCGAGCCTCAAAGGCAAGTGGTCGGTGGTGTTCTTCTATCCGGCCGACTTCACCTTTGTCTGCCCGACCGAACTCGGCGATCTGGCCGACCACTACGACACCTTCAAGTCCATGGGCGTGGAAATCTACGCCGTGTCGACCGACACGCACTTCACCCACAAGGCCTGGCACGACACCTCGGAGACCATCGGCAAGATCAAATACCCCATGATCGGCGACCCGACCGGTGCGATCACCCGCAACTTCGACGTGATGATCGAAGCCGATGGCATGGCCGATCGCGGCACCTTCGTGATCGACCCCGAAGGCAAGATCCAGATCGTGGAAGTGACCGCCGGTGGCATTGGCCGCGATGCCCTGGAGCTGTTGCGCAAGGTCAAGGCCGCCCAATACGTGGCGGCTCACCCCGGCGAAGTCTGCCCCGCCAAGTGGAAAGAAGGCGAAGCCACGCTGGCACCTTCTCTGGATTTGGTCGGGAAGATCTGAGTCCGCACGCTCCGCCGCTTCGCGGGTCGCTGCCCCCATGGGGGTGCGGCCTTGCTTGGGGCGGCGCGGCGCGTCACCCCCTCAAGGGGGCAATGGCTGTGGCCCGTCCTGAGCCTGACGAAGGGCGGTTCCACGGCATTCTGGAAAGGGGCACCTCTTTCCACCACCGCTTCGCGATTTCGTACCGCAGACCCATGGGCTTGTAGCCAGGCCCATGCACCAGCGGCACTGCATCCCTGTGCCCATTTTTTTGCTTTTAGAAGGCGTTCACCATGCTCGACACCACCATGAAATCCCAGCTCCAGACCTATCTGGGCATGCTCAAGACACCGATCCGCCTGATCGGCTCTTTCGACAGCGGCGCCAAGTCGGTCGAATTGCGTGGCTTGCTGGAAGAGATCGCTGGCCTGTCTGACAAGGTGGCGTTTGACGCGACCGGCGACGACCCGCGCAAACCTTCGTTCGTGATGGCCCGCGAGGGCGAGACCACCGGGGTGCGCTTTGCGGCCATCCCGCTGGGCCACGAGTTCACATCGCTGGTGCTGGCGCTGTTGTGGACCGGCGGGCACCCGCCCAAGGTCGCGCCCGACGTGATCGAACAGATCAAGGGACTGGATGGCGAACACCGGTTCGAGGTCTACATGTCTTTGTCGTGCCACAACTGCCCG
>NZ_JBFJMY010000405.1:0-3748 GCF_041633695.1 Hydrogenophaga sp. | reverse complement strand
TGGGCCGCTGGCTGTTGCATCTACCGGGGCGTTGGCTGGCGCCTTTGTCGCTTGCGCTCTGCGCTTTTTTGCGCGTTGGGGTGCATTTCGCCTGGCAGTTGTCGCAGGCGGAACACGGTGTCGTGGCGCAGGAATCCCGGCGTTTGTACGACCGTTTGGTTTTTGAGCAAATCCGCATGCTGCCGTTGCTGGAAGAGGGCGACGACGAAAAGATCCGCTCGAAAGTGGCGGCGATGCCGGGGCTGGATCGGGCGTATCTGGTGGGCGCGGATGGTGTGGTGCAGGCTTCCCTGTCCGAGCAGGACATCGGCCAGGTCTGGGCCAAGATGTCGAGTGGATTCGCCCGATCGGAGGGCGCAGAACGTCTGCAAGCCGGTGGAGGAACACACAGCGTGCAAGTGCGAGCCAATGTGGCACGAACGGCACTGCTGGGGCGGATCGGTCTGGGGCAAGACCGCATGTTGATCGTGCAACGGGGCATTGTGCCGGCGATGACCGCACGCCAGGTGCAGTTGCGCAAGGAGACCTGGCGCGAGGCTTTGATTCTGCTTGCTGGCGTGGGCTTGCTGGCCTGGGTGTTGCACCTGGCCTGGTTTCGCAGAGCCAAACGCCTGGTGGACATGCTGGCGGCGATGGCCGCCGATCTGGACCCCCGCGCCGAGCCCGTCGGTGGCGACGAGCTGGCTTTCATCGGGGCGGAAGCCAACCGATTGGCCGACCGTTTGAGGCAGGAGCAGGCGCAACTGCGGCGGGTCAACGATCTGGTCAGGCGCTCACCCGTGGTGGTGATCGAATGGATGAACGCGCCCGGCTGGCCGGTGAGCTACGTGAGCGAATCGGTTGAACAATGGGGGTACACGCGCGAAGATTTGCTGCAGGCGCGGCGGCAGTACAACGATCTGATCCACCCCGACGATTTGCGGCGCATCAACCCGGACATCGACATCTACCTGGCGCATGGCCCGGACAACTACCAGATGGACTACCGCCTCCTGCGCAAGGACGGGCGCTGGGCCTGGGTGGATGACCGAACCACGTTGACGCGCGATGCCGATGGCGAGATCGTCACCATCAGTGGCGTGCTGCTCGACATCACGGTGCAGAAAGAAGCCCAGTTCGCCCAGCAGCAACAAGCCCAGTTGCTGCAAATGTTTTACGACCTGCCCTTCATTGGCATGGCGATCACCTCGCCACAAACCAAGCACTGGTTGCAGGTGAACGACCGCTTGTGCGAAATCCTGGGCTATCCGCGCGCCGAGTTGCTGCAGCTGACCTGGTCCGAAATCACGCCGCCAGGCGACCTGGAGCGCAATGTGGCGCTGTTCGACGCCTTGATGGGGGGCGAGGGTGACGGCTATCGGATGCAAAAGCGCTTCACGCGCAAGGATGGGCGCATCGTGCACACCGAAATCGATGTCAAGGCGGTGCGCAACAGCGACGGCAGCATCCGACATTTGCTCACCACGGTGGAAGACATCACCGAGGGTTTGCTGGCCAAGCAGGCGATCGAGGAACACAAGGCCTTTCTGGAGCAGGCCGAAACCATGGCGCGCCTGGGCAGCTGGTCTTTTGACGTGCCGAGCCAGCAACTGTGGTGGTCGGCGCAGATGTACGAAAACGTGGGGCTGGACCCGGCCCAAGGTGTGCCCAGCCCGCAAGCGTATCTGGCGTGTCTGCACCCGGACGACCGGCAGTCTGTGGCAGCCTTCATGCAAGGCATGGCGCAAGGCGAACACGTGAAGGCAGCGGATTTCCGCACCAACCCGGAGCGCGGGGCCGTTCGCTGGTTGCGTGGCACCGTTCAGGAGCGCACCGTGCCCGGGTCCACAGCACTGCGCTACAGCGGTACCTTGCTCGATGTGACGCCGATCAAGGAGGCCGAAGCCGAGCTGTGGCGTATCAACGAAGAGCTGGAACAGCGCGTGAACCGGCGCACCCTGCAGCTCAGCTTGGCCAATCAGGAACTGGAAACCTTCTCCTATTCGGTGTCGCACGACCTCAAGGCCCCGCTGCGCGGCATCGATGGCTACAGCGCCTTGCTGGAAGAAGAGTACGCCGCCCAGCTCGGTGACGAGGGGCTGGAATTCGTCGGACGTATCCGCCAGGGCGTGAACCAGATGGGCTTGCTGATCACGGATTTGCTGGCTTATTCGCGCATGGAGCGGCAGGCGCTGAGCACCCAGGAGCTGGACCTCAAACCGCTGGTTGAAACCCTGGTCGACCAATACCGCTCCGATCTGGACCGGGCGGGCACCCAGGTGAGCTTGAAGCTGGACGACTTGACGGTGCACGGTGACCGCGAGGGCCTGTCCGTGGTGTTGCGCAATCTGATCGGCAACGCCATCAAATTCAGTGCCCGCAGCATCCCTCCGACGATTGAAATCGGCGCCTGCCTACAGGGCGAACAAGTGCGGATGTGGGTCCGCGACAACGGCGTTGGCTTCGATATGAAATACCATGACCGCATGTTCGGGATTTTTCAGCGTTTGCACGGACCCGAACAGTACCCCGGTACCGGGGTCGGGCTGGCGTTGGTTGCCAAGGCGGTGCAACGCATGGGTGGGCGGGTCTGGGCCGAAGGTGAGCTTGGCCAAGGGTCCACATTTTTGATGGAGTTTCCCGTATGAATCCTTTCTTGAGCCTGCCGACCATCTTGTTGGTCGAAGACAATCCGATGGATCTGGACCTGACCCTGCGGGCGTTCAGCAAGAAAAAACTGTCCAACCACATCGACGTGGCGCGCGACGGTGAAGAGGCGCTGGCCTATATCGCACGCTGGGAGGCGGGCGAGAAGCCGCCGGCCGTGATTCTGCTGGACATCAACCTGCCCAAGGTCAGTGGTCTGGAGGTCTTGCGCCAGCTCAAGGCGCACGAGCGTTTCCGGCGTGTGCCGGTGGTGATACTGACTTCCTCCCGCGAAGACCGGGATCTGAAGCAGGCCTACGACCTCGGGGTGAACTCGTATATCGAAAAGCCGGTCAATTTTGGCAAATTCATGGAAGTGGCCGAGCAAATCGAGTTGTACTGGTGCGTGTTGAACGAACGGCCCGCCGGGTCGTGATGTCCGGCATCTCCGTCCCATCACAAATAAAGAAAAGAGGCCAAGCCCATGTTGAATATTCTGATTCCTGTGGACGGTTCGGAGCAGTCGTTGGAGGCGGTGCGCCACGCGCTCAAGTTGGTGGGCATGGGGCTGAAGGCCCGCTTCGTGGTGGCCAATGTGCAGTCCACGGCCAATCTGTATGAGATGGTGGTGGCGCACGACCCGGCGGTGTTGAACAAGGTGAACGAAGCCGCCGGTCGCGATTTGATGCGCCCTGCCGTGGCCCTGCTCAAGGCAGCGGGCCAGCAGGTGGAGCAAGAGGTGGCGACCGGAGATCCCGCCCAGATGCTGGTGGAGATTCTGGAACGGCACGGCTGCGGTGCCGTCATCATGAGCGCGCAAGGCAGCGGCGACCTGCGGGCGGCGGTGCTGGGTTCCGTGTCCCATGAAATGGTGCAGCGCTCGCCCGTGCCGGTGACGGTGGTGAAGCCTGCGGTGGTGGACGCCGACGACTGAGCACCCCGGAGCGGGCGCCGGTTGACCGAGGCGCGATCCAGGCGTTGTTGGGCTGGATGTAAGAACAGCTCAAGCTTTTGGGCAGGTGGTCGAAACCAAAGGAACAGCGGAATTGTTTAGGGCCGCTGACTCTTTTGTAGGGGATCGCCATGTTGAATATCGCACCTGTTTCGCCCGTCTCCTGGCCTT
>NZ_JBFJMY010000404.1:0-3754 GCF_041633695.1 Hydrogenophaga sp. | reverse complement strand
GGCATTGCAATCTCCGTCAGCTCTGGCTGCAGGCGGGGACCGCCTTCGTCGGCGTCCATGCCGGCCATGAAGGCTGGGTTGGATGAAGTAGGGACTGCCGGCACAGCCAGCTCGCCCCAGTCATCCACCCGCACCGGTGGCGCATCGGGGTAGGAGCCTGCATTCAGGACGGGTGGTGGCAACACGCGGCGCTTGAAGTTCGCGTCGGCGTAGTAGCGCAGCTTGCGCGCCTTGACCGGTGGCGTGCTGGAGACCATCACCACCGCTTCGTCGGGCGGCAACTGCATCACCTCGCCAGGGGTCAGTAGTGGGCGCGCCGTCTCCTGGCGCGATACCATCAAATGCCCGAGCCAGGGCGCCAGTCTGTGGCCGGCGTAGTTGCGCTGGGCGCGCAGCTCAGTAGCGGTGCCCAGCGTCTCGCTGATCCGCTTGGCCGTGCGTTCGTCGTTGGTGGCGAAGGTCACGCGTACGTGACAGTTGTCCAGGATCGAATGGTTCTGGCCGTAGGCTTTGTCGATCTGGTTCAGGCTCTGAGCGATCAGGAAGCTGCGGATGCCATAGCCCGCCATGAAGGCCAGCGCGGTCTCGAAGAAGTCAAGCCGACCCAGCGCCGGAAACTCGTCCAGCATCAGCAACAGCTTGTGCCGCCGCGCGATGCCGTCCGAGCTATCCAGCGACTCGGTCAGCCGCCGCCCCACCTGATTCAGGATCAACCGGATCAGCGGCTTGGTGCGGCTGATGTCCGACGGCGGCACCACCAGGTACAGCGAAACCGGGTGCTCAGTCGAGATCAGATCGGCAATTCGCCAGTCACAACGCGACGTAACCTCGGCTACCGTCGGGTCGCGATACAGGCCCAGGAAGCTCATCGCGGTGGAGAGCACACCTGAACGCTCGTTCTCGCTCTTATTGAGCGCCTCACGGGCGGCCGAGGCGACGACCGGGTGCGGGCCACTGCCTTGCTCGCGCGTCAGATGCGGTGTCGTCATCATCCGGTGCAGCGTTACCTCGAAAGGGCAGGCCGGGTCGGACAGGAAGTTGGCCACGCCGCGCAGCGTCTTGTCCTCGCACGCATAGAGCACGTGCAGGATGGCGCCGACCAGCAGGGCGTGCGAGGTCTTCTCCCAGTGGTTGCGCCGCTCCAGTGCGCCCTCGGGGTCCACAAGGATGTCGGCAATGTTCTGCACGTCGCGTACCTCGTGCACGCCACGGCGCACCTCCAGCAGCGGGTTGTAAGCGGCCGAGCGCACATCGGTGGGGTTGAACAGCAGGCAGTGCGAGAAGCGGGTGCGCCATCCCGCCGTCACTTGCCAGTTCTCACCCTTGATGTCATGGATGACCGCAGAGCCGTGCCACGACAGCAGCGTCGGAACCACCAGGCCCACTCCCTTTCCTGAGCGAGTTGGTGCAAAAGCCAGCACGTGTTCGGGGCCGTCGTGACGCAGGTACTGCTCGCCATGCTGGCCAAGGAACACGCCGGAAGCTCGGTTCAGTCCGGCCCGGCGAACATCGTCTCTCGTTGCCCAACGGGCCGTGCCATAGGTGGTGACCAGCCGAGACTGCCGGGAACGCCACACCGACATGCCGACCGCCACCCCCACAGAAGCCAGACTGCTGCCGCCTGCGATGGCACCGCCCACGTCGAAGACATCCGGCGCGTAGGCGTCGAAGAGGAACCACCACTCAAACAGACGCCAGGGGTGATACATCGGTATGCCGAAGGACTCAAACCACGGTGCGCCCAAGCGCGCCTGGTGGCCCAGCGCTGCTGCAGTCCATTGGGTCGCGCTCCACACGCCGACCAAGACCACGCCGAGCACCGCCGCGATCTGCCCGTAGAGAACACCCTGATGGCTTGCGCCCTGAACCTGCACCTTGACTTCCCTTTCTGTGGCCCTCCATGCGGGGCCATGCGCGCGGCACAAAGGCGTGCCGCACGCATTAGGATGAAAGCGGTCTATCGGTGGGTCAAAGTCCCAAATCGGCAGGCTTGCCGCCTGGTCCGCATCAATGCCTGTAGAGGCATGCTGTAGTTTGCTGGCGCAACCTATGGCGAAGCGCTGCGCAGTGAGCCAAAGATCGAATCGATCAACACTGCTCGTGGCGGCAAGCGCAGATTCAGAACTTTGGCGATTCCTTGGGCGGGTTGTAGGGCACCTTGCCGCTCCCAAAAAACCGCCTCTGGGTGGCATCAGCCACGCGATCGCACAGCTCTTCGCCCAGCTTTGCGCGCTCTGTCTTGCATTGTTCGCGCAACTGCTTCAAGCGGTCGGGGTCGTTTGCCAGCGACTCCACCGTTTCGGTGGGCTGCGATTTGCCGCATGCGGACAGCAGCAGTGCGGCCGAAACCGCACCGACAGCAGCGATCCATCTGAAACACATTTTCATTTGCTACCCCCTGGTGATGTGTCCAGAGCTTCGTCCGCCGCGCGACCTGGCGCATCGAAAAGGGCTCTTTCCACGAAACGTTGCAAGACCTCTGCCGGCTCACCAATGCGCCGGATCAGATAGGTGGTCAGCACTGGCGTGCGCCCGGCCAACGGCCGCGTAACGATCTCGGGATGGTGGCTGGTCGAAACGTGGGCTTCTGTCGTGAAGCCCAGCCCGTAACCGGCGGCCACCAGCGTCACCATCAGGTCGTGGCTGGCCACTTGTTCGGCCACGATGGGCTCAAGGTCGGTGGCGCGAAGCATGCGGGCCAACTGGGGACTACTACCCTCACAGCCATCGTGGGAGCAGAGAACCAGTGGGTAGCGAAGCACCTCATCAAGTGGCAGCTTCTTGTGGATCAGCAAGGGATGGCGTGAAGGCACAGCGACCACCATCGGGTCGTTCCACGCCGGTACAGCAAACAGCACCTCGCCGACCTCCGATGACTGGGCGAATCCCGCATCGTACAAATCGGATTCGAGCCCCTTGATCTGTTGCGCCACTGGAACCTCGTAAAGCCGTATCTCCGTATCCGGCTCCTCCTCTCTGCAACGTGACAGGAGAGCCGTGAGATGGGCCTGTGTAATGCTGCCTGACAGGGCAATGCGCAATTGCCTTTGGTAGCCTGCAGATACAGCACGCACACTCTCGCGCGCCTGGCTCAGCGCGGCGAACACGCGTGGCACGTGCTCCATGAACACCTGGCCTGCGCGGGTCAGGCGCGTGCTGCGCGTGTTGCGGTCGAAGAGACGGATCCCCAGCTCTTCTTCCAGCTCCTTGATCGCCCTCGAAAGTGGCGATTGCTCGATGTGAAGCTTCTCAGCAGCTCTAGCGAAGTGCAGTTCCTGCGCGACAGCCAAGAAGCACCGAAGGTGCCTCAGGTCCATTGTTTCCCCTGAATGTTCTCATCTTTTTCTCAAGTCACTGTTGTTCTTAGATTGTGGCGACCAGTTCCGGCACAGCCGTGAACAGATCGGCTTCGAGGCCGTAGTCGGCCACCGAGAAGATCGGGGCCTCGGGGTCCTTGTTGATCGCCACGATCACCTTGGAATCCTTCATGCCCGCCAGGTGCTGGATCGCGCCCGAGATGCCGGCCGCGATGTACAGCTGCGGCGCCACGATCTTGCCGGTCTGGCCCACTTGCAGGTCGTTGGGCGCGTAGCCCGCGTCCACCGCCGCGCGGCTGGCGCCGATGGCCGCACCCAGCTTGTCGGCCAGCGGGGTCATGACTTCGTTGAACTTCTCGCTGCTGCCCAGCGCACGGCCACCGCTGACGATGATCTTGGCGGCCGTCAGTTCGGGGCGGTCGTTCTTGGCGATCTCG
>NZ_JBFJMY010000403.1:0-3795 GCF_041633695.1 Hydrogenophaga sp. | reverse complement strand
GGGTACGTCGCCGCCGCGACGGACCCTGGCACGCGTCACCTGCGCATGATGAAATAGGCACACCTTGAACCTTGCCGCCTCACCATGAACACCTCCTCCACCGCCGCCCCTTCGCCCCCGCTTTCCATCGCCGTGCTGGGCATTGGCTTGATGGGCTTTCCCGTGGCCCGCCGCCTGGCCGAAGCCGGTTGCCAGGTGCAGGCCTGGAACCGTTCGCGCGCCAAGGCCGAGCGCCTGGAGCCGTTCGGCGTCCAAGTGGCCGATACGCCCACAGATGCGGTCGCCACGGCCGATGTGGTCATCACCTTGCTGGAACACGGCGCGGCGGTGGAGGACGTTTTGTTCCAGCAAGGCGTTGCCGCTGCGATGCGCCCGGGCGCCCTGCTGATCGACATGTCGTCCATCCTGCCGACCCAGGCCCGGGCCCACGCACAGCGCTTGCTCGGCATGGGCTTGCGGCACCTGGACGCGCCGGTCTCGGGTGGCACGGTCGGCGCGGAAGCGGGCACGCTGGCCATCATGGCCGGCGGCCTGGCGGTCGATTTTGAGCAGGCGCGCCCGGTGTTTGATCTGCTGGGCCGGGCCACACCTGTGGGCCCGCACGGTTCGGGTCAACTCGCCAAACTGGCCAATCAGATGATCGTGGGCATCACCATCGGCGCGGTGGCCGAAGCACTGCTGCTGTGCGAAAGGGGCGGCGCCGACATGGCCCAGGTGCGCCAGGCCATCGGCGGCGGATTTGCCGACAGCCGCATTCTCCAGCTGCACGGCCAGCGCATGGTGGAGCGCGACTTCACCAAGCGTGCCGCGATCACCGTGCAGCTCAAAGACATGCGCAACGCCCTGACCACCGCCAGCGAACTCGGCTTTGACGCACCCATCACCGGCCTGTTCGAACAGCTGTTTGCCCAAGCCGCCGACCACGGCCTGGGCGACCTGGACCACTCGGCGCTGTTTGTCGAGCTGGCCCAACGCAACG
This sequence comes from Hydrogenophaga sp., assembly GCF_041633695.1. Lineage (GTDB taxonomy): Bacteria > Pseudomonadota > Gammaproteobacteria > Burkholderiales > Burkholderiaceae_C > Hydrogenophaga. The sequence continues at coordinate 2,816 of NZ_JBFJMY010000403.1, read as the reverse complement.
GCATGCATTGAACTGGCAAGCCCCGGCAGGCGCTGCTAGACTGGCGAAACCGTGGGGACGTAGCTCAGCTGGGAGAGCGTCGCGTTCGCAATGCGAAGGTCGGGAGTTCGATCCTCCTCGTCTCCACCAAGCCCTTGTTCGCACCGGATTTCCCCGCCGCACGGGGCTCACGGCGCCCAGGTGCGCCGCCACCCTTCCCCACATCCCACCATGACAACCAGCCCTGCCGACGACCTGACCGCCGCCGAGGCCATCCGTCTATTGGCCGAGCCCGGCCACCTGATACGGCGGGCCCATCAGATTGCGGTTTCGATCTTTCACGACACCCATGGACGCCAGGTCACCCCGGTGCAATACGCGATTCTTCGCGCCTTGCAGGAAGAACCCGGAATCGACCAGGTGACGCTGGCGCAGCGCGTCGCGCTCGACACCTCGACCACCGCCGACATCGCCGCCCGCCTGGAGAGCAAGGGCTGGATCGTGCGCGAGCTGATGGCGCGGCGCCAGCGCCGCCTGCTGCTGACCCCGGGGGGCGCAGCCGTGCTCGCCGACATGCTGCCCAGGGTCAACCCCATGTACCGCCAGTTGCTGTCGCCGTTGGAGCCTGCCGAGCAGGCCGAGTTTCTGCGCCTGCTGCGCAAGTTCGACCATTTGAACGACCCGACCAACGGGCCCAAAACTTCGGGTTAACCCTAGATTCAACCGCTTGCCGGGCGGCCAAATCCATCCGTACAATCGACGTCATTCCGTATACTGAATAAGGAGACGATGACATGTTCCCCAAAAACACCTGGTACGTGGCCTGCACCGCCGAAGACCTCGACACCAAACCGCTCGGCCGCACCATTTGCAACGAGCGCATCGCCTTTTTCCGCAGCGATGCCAACAAGGTCGCGGCGGTGGAAGACTTCTGCCCGCACCGCGGCGCACCGCTGTCTCTGGGCAAGGTGTGCGACGGCAAGCTGGTGTGCGGCTACCACGGCCTGGAAATGGGATGCGACGGCAAAGTGGTGTCCATGCCCGGCCAGCGGGTGCAAGGCTTCACCCCGGTCAAGAGCTTCCCGGTGGAAGAACGTTACGGCTTCATCTGGGTCTGGCCCGGCGACGCAGCCAAGGCCGACGCGGCGCTGATCCCACACATGGAATGGCACGACAACCCGGAGTGGGCCTATGGCGGTGGGCTGTACCACGTCAAGGCCGACTACCGCCTGATGGTCGACAACCTGATGGACTTGACGCACGAAACCTATGTACACGCCACCAGCATCGGGCAAAAGGAAATCGACGAAGTGCCGTGCAAGACCACGGAGGAAGGCGACACGGTGATCACCAGCCGCCACATGGAAAACATCAGCGCGCCACCGTTCTGGCAAGCCGCGTTGCGCGCCAAACAGTTGGCCGACGACGTGCCGGTGGACCGCTGGCAGATCTGCCGCTTCACGCCCCCCAGCCACGTGATGATCGAAGTCGGGGTGGCGCACGCCGGTCACGGCGGCTACGACGCGCCCGACGAGCACAAGGTGTACAGCGTGGTGGTGGACTTCATCACGCCCGAAACCGAAACCTCGATGTGGTATTTCTGGGGCATGGCGCGCCGCTACAACCCACAAGACCAGGCGCTCACCGCACAGATCCGCGAAGGCCAGGGCAAGATTTTTTCTGAAGACCTGGAGATGCTGGAACGCCAGCAAGCGAACCTGCTGACCTGGCCGGATCGCAAGCTGCTCAAACTCAATATCGACGCCGGCGGCGTGCAATCGCGCCGCGTGATCGACCGGGTGCTGGCAGCCGAACAGGCGCAACAGGTGCAGCCAGAAGGCGCGTCGGCATGAGCGACAACGGACCCTTGCTGAGCGTTCGGGTACAGCGCAAGCAACAGGAGGCGCTGGACATTTGCAGCCTGGAGCTGGTGCCGGTCAACGACCAACAACTGCCTGCATTCACCGCGGGCTCGCATCTGGACCTGCACCTGCCCGGTGGCGTCGTGCGCCAATACTCGCTGTGCAACACGCCGGACCAAGCAACGCACTACCAGGTGGCCGTGCTGCGCGACGCGCAATCGCGTGGCGGCTCCAAGGCCGTGCACGACTTGTTGCACGAGGGCGATGTGCTGAACATCAGCCATCCCAAGAACCACTTTGCGCTGGCACCGTCGGCGTCTCGCCATCTGCTGCTCGCGGGGGGCATTGGCGTGACACCCATGATGGCTATGGCCGAAACCCTGGCGGCACAGGGCGCCGTCTTCGAGATGCACTACTGCACCCGCTCGGCCGAGCGCACCGCCTTTGCGCCGCGCTTGGCTGCCGCGCCCTACTCCGCTCATGTGCACCTGCACCACGACGATGGTGATGCCAGCCAAAAGATCGACATCGAAGCCCTGCTGCGCAACCAAGCCAGCCATGCCGACACCCATTTGTACGTGTGTGGCCCGCAAGGTTTCATGGACGCGGTGCTGAACACCGCGCGTGCCCAAGCGTGGCCAGAAGCGCGTTTGCACTACGAATTCTTCAGCACCGCCCCCACGGCACGCGACACCGACGGCCCGTTTGAAATCGAAATCGCCAGCAGCGGCCAGGTGATCACGGTGCCGGCCGACTCCACGGCTTTGCAAGCCTTGCTCAAGGCCGGCGTTGACGTGCTCATGTCCTGCGAACAAGGCGTTTGCGGCACCTGCCTCACGCGGGTGAAAAGTGGCGAGCCCGATCACCGGGACCAATACCTGACCCCCGACGAGCACGCTGCAAACGACCAGTTCACGCCCTGTTGCTCCCGCTCCAAAAGCGAGCGCCTGGTCCTGGACCTTTGAAGCCGCGAGG
>NZ_JBFJMY010000402.1:0-3799 GCF_041633695.1 Hydrogenophaga sp. | reverse complement strand
TGTGCCCGGGCGATTTTGCGGCGGTGAAGCGCCAGGTCGAGATACTGGGCGAGCCGCTGGGCGCAGCGGAATTCCTGGCCCAGCTGGAGGCCGAACACCGCATCAAGCCCGAGGTGCGCGAGGCGCGCAGCATGGGCTTTGTGCAGTAGGGCAGCAGGCTCCTAGCGCGCCGGCATGTCGGCCAGGGTGTAGATCAGGCTGACCCGGGCGTCTTCGGGCACTTCGGGCACCTGGGCCGCCCACGCCTCGTACTGGCTGCGCATGTCTGCCAGGCGCTGCGGTTCGCGCTTGGCCTGGTTGGCCCGCTCGCGCGCGTCGCGTTCGATGTTGAACAAGTACTCGTGCTGCTCGACCTGCAGGTATTTCCATTCCCCCAGGCGCAGGGCGCGCTGGTTGTTGTGCTTCATGCGCCAGTACATGGGCCGCTCGAAGTGGGCCGCCGGGTCTTGCAGCACCGGGCGCATGGATACGCCGTCGAGCGCGTGGCTGGCCGGTGGGGGGGCACCCGCGATGTCCAGGATGGTGGCGGTCCAGTCCATGGTCATGCAGTGCTGGGTGCTGGTGCGGCCGGGCTGGGTGATGCCTTTGGGCCAGTGCACGATGTAGGGCACGCGGATGCCGCCTTCGGTCAGATCCATTTTTCCGCCCACCAGAGGCCAGTTGTCCGAAAAGCGTTCGCCGCCGTTGTCGCTGGTGAAGACGATGCAGGTGTTCTCCAGTTGCCCGGTCTCGCGCAAGGCCTCCACCACCCAGCCAATGCCTTCGTCCATCTCCTGGATCATGGTCTGGTAGGTCTCGATGTTGCCGCCGTCCAGGTGTGCGATGTCCTTGCAGATCGCCGGGTCGATACCGCCTTGCGCCCGTGTTTCCCACGGCCAGTGCGGCGCCGTGTAGTGCAGGCTGAGCATGAAGGCTTGCTTGGCGGCTGCGCGGTCTTTCACGTACTGCACGGCGCGTTTGGAGATCAGGTCGGTCAGGTAGCCGGGTTCGTCATAAGGCTGGCCGTCCAGCTCCAGATCGGACTGGTCGCTGCGCGCGTTGTGGCCGTAGTAGCTCACTCCGCCCGACATTGGGCCGAAGTGGTGCATGTAGCCGCTTTTTTCGGGGCCGAAATGTGGGCGGTAGCCCAGGTGCCACTTGCCGATGAGCGCGGTGTGATAACCCTTTTCCTTCAACAAGGAAGGCAGGGTGGGCAGGTGCGGGAACAGCCCGAGTTCGGGGTTGCCGCGCGCGCTGCCGCTCATGGGTTCTTCGCTGGCGCCGCGCACCCAGTATTGGTAGCGCCCGGTCATCAGGGCAAAACGCGTGGGCGAACACACCGGCGAGTTGGAATAGCCGTTGACGAACTTCAAACCGTTGGCCGCCAGGGCGTCCAGGTGGGGGGAGATCGGGGCCCGTCCGCCATAACAGCCGAGATCGGCGTAGCCCAGGTCGTCGGCCACGATGAAAATGAAATTGGTGGTGGTCATGTGTCGTATCTCCGTGCTTCAGTGGGGTGGTTTGGGGTCGGCCGCTGGCAGGGTTTGCCTTGTTGCGGCCCCGGTGTCGCGTTTCAAGTGGTGTGCTCCAAGCAAGACAACGGTGAGGGCGGCACCCACGAGGTCGGTCTGACCGCCGGGTGCAAACAGCAACACCGCCGCCGCGAGGCGCGCGAACACCTCCAGCCAGCCCAGGGCACGCTTGTCAAAGCGCACCAGTGCACTGGCCAGTACATAAATCGCGATCAGCAGCTTCACGATCAGCAGCAGGTAGGGGCCCCAGGCGAACACGGCGCCCGACTCGGGCACGGTCAGGATCAGCGGGTTGTAGGCAAAGGCGAACGGGATGATGAAAATCATGATGCCGATGCGCGAGGCCTCGATCGAGGTGCCGATGGGCTTGCCGCCCGAGATTGCCGCCGCCGCGTAGGCCGCGATGGCCACGGGTGGCGTGATCGCGGAGGCCACGGCGATGAAGAAGACGAACATGTGCGCCGTCAGCGGCTCCAGGCCGAACTGCTTCATGGACGGCAGGGCAATCGCCGCCACCGTCACATAAGCGGGCAAGGTGGGCATGCCCATGCCGAGCACGATGCAGCCACCGGCCACGATCAGCAAAGCCACCAGCTCCGATTGCCCCAGGGCCTGGCTCAGCAGCACGCCGAACTTCACCGGCACGCCGGTGGCGGCCAGCGTGGAGATCACGATGCCCACGGCGGCAATCGCCATCAGCAGGCCGGCAAAGGTCGCACCGCCATCGGCCAGGCTCTTGAGCAGCAACAGCGGCTTGCGGCGCACCACGGGGTTGATGAAGCTGAGCGGCAGCAGCAGACCGATCGCCGCCACCGACGAACCGGCGGCCGACATGCCCATGGTCAAAAGCACCACGATCAGCACCAGCGGACCAAAGACCAGCAACAGGTTCAAGACATCTTGCGCCGTGGGCGTCTCGACCTCGGCGCCCGAGGCCTCGGCGCGGATGCCCAGGCGCCGCGACTCGAACATGATCATGGCAAACAGGCTGGCGTAATAAGCCAGCACCGGCAGCAACACGGCCACCACCACGGTCAGGTAGCTGACCCCCACGTAGTCGGCCATCACCAGCGCGGCCGCACCCATGATGGGCGGCATGATCTGGCCGCCCGATGAGGCCGCCGCTTCGACGCCGCCAGCAAAGTTGGCCGAGAAGCCGCGCCGCTTGATCATCGGGATGGTGACCACGCCGGTGCCGACCACGTTGGCCACCGCGCTGCCAGACACCGAACCGAACAGGGCCGAGGACAAGACCGCCGCGTGTGCCGGGCCGCCAGCGGTGCGCTTCATCAAATGGAAGGCGATGCGGATCATGGACTCGCCCGCCCCCGCGCCCTCCAGCAAGGCGCCCAAAACGATGAACGGAAACACCGTGCTGATCACGATGCCGAAGGTGCCGCCCAGGATGCCGGTGTCCAGGCTGAACCACAGGTTTTGCGCCAGCAATTCGTTGACATCACCGCCCGCGGTTTTCAGGAAGCCCGGCAACATCGGACCCGTGACCAGGTAAGCAATGCCCGCCGCGCCCAGCAGGGCCACAGGCGCGCCCCAGATGCGCCAGCAGAAGAACAGCGACACCGTCGCCGCCGCCACCGCGATCAGCATCTCGCGGGTGCCAAACAGCATCATCGCGTCGCTCATGTCGATGGCGATCCGGTAATAAAACCAGGCCGCGCCGCTCAGCACCGCAGCGCCCAGCAGGCCCGTCCACCACAAGGCGCCAACGGCAGGGCGGTTGCCGGTGTCTTTCAAACGCAAGGCGACCACCCACACGCAGAGCACGATGAAGCTGGCCCGGAAGGCTTCCAGCGGGAACGGTCCGAGGCGCAGGTCGCCGATCGCCGGCATGACGTTGGCCATGCCGTACAGCGTGACGGCCAGGGCGAGCACGATAGCCACCCGGTCGCGCCAGGAAGCGCTCTGCGCGTTGAGAGTCATGGGAATGTCTCCGAAAGGAATGGGGGTCGGCGCACGCCGCGCTGCCCTGCGGTCCACAGGGACAAGGCGCGCGCGCGGTTCGCTCGACGGGCTGGTCGGTCAGCGACCTGTCAGCGGGTGGCCAATGCCGCAGGGACGGCGCGCCCCATCTCTTTGTAATACTTCAGCGCACCGGGGTGCAGCGGGGTCTTCAGACCTTCCAGCGCATCATCGGCCTCCAACACCTTCAGCATCACGTTGCCCGTCTTGAGCGATGGCAGGCTGTCGAAATAGGCCTTGGTCAGCTTGTAGGCGACGTCGTCCGGCATGTCCTTGTTGACCGCCATCATCATCAGTGACTGCCAAGCGAT
>NZ_JBFJMY010000401.1:0-3802 GCF_041633695.1 Hydrogenophaga sp. | reverse complement strand
TGGTGGTGGTACTTGGACTCGAAGCAAGCCCCAATGGCATCGGCGTGCACGACATAGATGAACGCCATCAACCGGGCGGCCTCGACCACATCGGAGGTGGTCGCCGCGAAACGGCCCAGGTTGCGCGTGACAAAGGAGCCGGGGGGCTCGGAATGGAAGCGTGCGATCTCCATTTGTTCGGGCGTGCGCACCGCACTGACCGAGCCACCCAGCGACCGGGTCTCTTCGACGGCGGCGGCGTAGGTGGCACTGTCCAAGGCCGGCGGTGGCGGTGGGCGGAACTGGTCCAGACGGATGAGTGAAAAAGGTTTGATGGAAGGCACCTGGCGGTTGAAGGGGTTTGGGCCGGCGCTGCGGAAGTTGCCCGCAGCAGAACCCGACACATAGGGCGCCAGCGCCACACCGCGGCCATCGTCGGCGCGCAGGTTGACAACGGCCATAGCGACTTCGTTGCCCAGCGCAAGACCCCGGGTCTTGGCATCGCCATCAGGGATCGCGGCGATGCGGCTGTCGTAGGCCGCCTGGTAGATGGCGTTGCGGTTGGGGAACAGCGCTTTCAGCACGCCATAGGCCGCAGCGCTGGCGGTGGCGTCCATGGAGGCGCCAGCGGCCGGCCCTTTGGGCTGGATGGCGAACGGCTTGTACCGAGCGTCGATGGCGTTGACCGCATCAAAAATCGCCACATGCAAGCTGGCCAGATCGACCTGGTAGGAGGGGCGCTGTTCCTCGGCCGTGGTGTTGGTGGCAGACGGTGCCAGCACCGTCTGGTTGGCGATGCCGTTCCAGTACGACACCACGTTGGGCTGGTCCGCACTCAAGGTCACCGTGGGCTCTGCACCGTGCGACGGGCTGAAAGCCGCGAGGCCCACAACGAGGGTGAAAGCTTTGAGCCAGCGGGGGCTATGCCGCGGTTCGCGGGAAGCACACAATGCAAAGGCGTTCATGGCGGCGACTCCTGGGGAGATGTGGACGGGCATCGAATGGGGGGCGATGTGTCCACAGCCTAGGCCGCTGGACGGCGCTTCGTAAGGCGCAACTTTGCATGTGGGGGCCGCAGTTATGCACAGTCCGACCAAGTTCCAGTGGGACGATCTCCGGTACCTGCTGGCCGTGGCCCGCGAAGGCAGCACGCTGGCTGCGGGGCGTGCGTTGGGGGTGGACCAGTCGACGGTTCAGCGCCGCCTGGCCGAGCTGGAGCGGCGCATCGGCCAGTCGCTGGTGCAGCGCCAACCCACCGGCTACCGGCTGACCGAGTTTGGCCAGGACATGTTGCCGTTCGCCGAGACAGTCGAGAGCGCCGTGCTTGCCTTCGAGCGCCAGATCCAGACACTCGGCGGAGAGATCAGGGGCGTGATCCGCATGACCTGCCCCGAACCCATCGTCAACCGCATCGCGCAAACCGGCTTGCTTGATCGGTTCCATGCCAGGCACCCAGCCTTGAGCGTGCAGTTCGTGATGAGCGACAAATACATGGATCTGCGCCAGGGCGACGCCGATGTCGCGCTGCGCTCGGGCGACACCGACGATGGCGAACTGGTTGGCCGCAAGATCGGCGATTCCGTCTGGGCGATTTACGCCAGCAAGGCCTACATCGCACAACACGGCCAGCCCGCGTGCGTCCAAGATCTCGCCAGCCATGCCTTGGTGGGCTTCGACGCCACCATGGCCAAACACCGTTTGTCGTTGTGGTTGCGCGAGGTCGTGCCCAACGCCGAACTGGCTTCACGCAGCAGCAGCGTGCTCGGCTTGATCTATTCGGTCAAGGCGGGGCTGGGCGTGGGTGCGCTGCCCATGCCGCTGGGCGATGCAGAGCCTGATCTGGTGCGCGTGCTGGGTCCGGTGACCGAGTTGACCCGCATCTGGCGCATGCTCACCACGCCCGAGTTGCGGCGCACGCCGCGCGTGAGCGCGTTCTTCGACTTCATCGTCGAAGAAATCGACACCTTGCAGCCCATCCTCACCGGGTGAACGGCGGTAGGGGCGGGCCACCTTGTCCGGCCGCCAAAAGCTTGGTGCAAAGCAGCGCCAACGGTTCAACCTCTGTCGCTGTATCTGCCGGGCATGCACCAAAAACGGATCGCCATGCTGCGCAGGCAGTTGTTGTCTCCCACCCAACTGCCGATCTGCAGAGATCCGCTGGCCATGTGGGCGCCCAGCGGTCTTCGACCAAGGCACGTTCGTGGGCACGGCGCGGCGAATGGGTGGAGGTGTTTGGCGCTCCCGCTCACTCTCGCCAACTGTGTGTTCGTTGATGGGGTGCTTTCGACCCATAGCGGGCTTTGCCCTCGCTCTTGATCTTTCTCTGGCGCAACCAGCCTATGTCTCAAGTTGGATCGGGAAAATGCCCAAGAATGCGTAGGCAGCGGCCAGCTGGTAATAGAGTCACTAACGATACGCGTACTACAGCTCTACTCGAAAATTTGGATAGAAGGTCGAGAGCGGGTTGTCAGCAGCATCCGGATCTTGAAGAGCACGCCTGACGTGGCTTGCGATTTGAGCGACGTATGACTGCAGCTGCGGCAAAAGCGTGTAAATGCTGGTCGTATCGATGGGAATGGTCCGCATCTGATTCACATCGAATGGGATTTTTTCGGCAGCGCGAATGATTTGGACTACTGGCAAGCGAGCTGCATGCCGAATTGCGAGCTCATAGAACACGTTGGGGTTGTGAAAGGAAAGGTCGACGACGACTAGCCTAGCGCGAAGCAAGTAGTCAAAGACCTGGCGTGTGATTGTTCCTGGCTTATCTATCTGATCCGCTCGGACCACGGTGAGCCCAAAGCCTTCTAGTGCTGGCTCCACGATTGACCCTAACATCAGGTCGGAATGCAGGCGCTCCTCAGAGCCGGGCGCCCCTATCGGTGTCACGTAAAAGCACGCTGTTTCGAATTGAGCTTGTTCCGATGTGATGAGGGACGTTGCCAACCTCGGTTCAGACGCAGGCGCTGCCCCCACGGTCGGGGCAGCACGGGCACTCTGCATCGCCCTCGTCTGAGGCAACGAGTCCAGATAGTGGTCGATAGTCAAGATTCTTTCTGCACCTGACAATGTTTGCAACAAGCCCAACTCGCGTAAGTTCACCGTGAAGGTCTCGACAGCTTCGACTGCGAGGTCATCACTCAACCCAATCGACTTTGCGGTATCAACCAACGCCGCTTTTGGCGGCAGCTTATTGCCAACATACGTATCGAAGAGTGCCTTGAAAGTGGGGATGTTTTCTAGACCGAGAAATATGCGAGCCTTCGCCCGCTCACGAGCTGGATGCTCCTGATCCACAGCCTTGGCGCCATCAGGCGTAAGTTCCAGCATCTCTGCCGCATAACTACCCTTCGTAAGACCGTACTTGCCAGCGTTGGTAATGATCTGCCGAGAAGCGCCGCTGTCGGGCGACTTGTTTAGGTGATCAAAAAGCGTGATCTTTCGGACTGCTCGCCCAGCCCCAAAGTCAAAGAGTTCTTTGGCAAATACTGCCGCTTCCTCGAACGAACAAGCAGGGAATGGGCGTGTAGCGCGGGATCTTTTCTCCACCGCTTCAGCAACGCGCTTGTTGACAGCATCAATTGGCGAACGATTTTTAGCCGCCTTCGCAGACGCGGCTTTCTTGACCGCCATTGGCTTCGCGGCTGGGGCAGGTGCAGTCTTGTCGTCTTTAGCCATGCATGCTTTCGTGAGAGTTCGTAGCGGCATTCTATTGAACTATCAGCTGCCGCCTTCTAAAAGCGCCAACGCTCGCAGGACCGTTTTTGGCGCGCTATAAGTTTTATTGACGCCTCAAAATGTTGCGTGGGTGGTCAATCCTGAT
>NZ_JBFJMY010000400.1:0-3806 GCF_041633695.1 Hydrogenophaga sp. | reverse complement strand
GGCGCGGCTGCACGGCATCTACGCCGCCTCGTTCTCGCTCGACCGCATCGTCATGCCCGTGCTGCGCCAGCTGGTGGCCGCCACCGGCGAGAGCGCGGCCTACCACGTGCGCCAGGGCCAGGCGCCGAACCAGACGCGCCTGTGCCTCTACCGCGTGGATTCACCGCACCCGGTGCGCGACCACATCCGCGCCGGCGACGTGCTGCCGCTGGACCGGGGCACCGGCGCGCGCGTGCTGGCCGCCTACGGCGCGGGCGACGACAGCGCGCCCCCCAAACAGGCCGACAAGCGCTTGTACGCCCGCATTCGCGAGCAGGGTTTCTTCAGCGCGGTGGGCGACCGCCTGGCCGAAGTGGCCGGCATCTCGGCGCCGGTGTTCCACGCCAACGGCGCCATCGCCGCCAGCCTGACGCTGACCATGCCGGTGCACCGCTTCAACGAACGCTACCTGCAAGCGGTGCTGGCCGCCGCGCGCACGCTCAGCGACCAGATGGGCTGAACCCGTACCACCGGGCTGTTCAATCCGAGCCGGCGTACATGGCCGCGATGGCCACCACCTGATCCCGCAAGGCCTGGCGCAGGGCCAGCGGTTCCAGCACCTCCACCTCGGCCCCGAAAGACAGCAAGTGCCGCGCGCCGTGTTCGATCGACTCGATGGGCAGCAGCACCTGGACCCAGGCCAGGGGTGCACCGGAGGCTCCGTCGTGTGCTTCATCGGCGCTTGCCAGGGTGAACGGTGTGCGCGCATGGCGCAACCAGTGCAGCGCGCGGGGCGATACCCGCAGCCGCGCTTGCAAGCGCTTCAACTCGGCCTCGAACCGCGCCGACGAAGCCTGCCAGTACGCCGCCAGATCAAAATCGGCCGGCCGTTTGAAACGGGTGGACAACGGGCGCAAGGCCAGCACCGCCGCGAGGCGGTAGCTGCGCACGGCCGTTTGCCCCTGCACCCGGGCCGCCAAATACCAGGTGCCCGCCTTCAGCACCAGACCCAGCGGCTCCAACTGGCGTTCGGTCTGGCCGCGCCAGCTCTCGTACCGCACCGCGATGCGCCGCCCCTGCCACACGGCCTCGGCCACTGCGCGCAAATGGGCCGGGGTTTCCTTGGCGCGGTACCAGTCGACCGGATCGATGTGCAGGCGCGCGCCCACGCGCTCGGCCTGCTCGCGCCACTCGGCCGGCAGACTGGCCACCATCTTCAACTGGGCCGAAGCTGCAGCGGCACCCAGCCCGAGATCGGTGGCGGCCACCGGCAAACCGGCCAGCAACAACGCCTGCGATTCGGGCTCGGTCATGCCGGTGAGCTGGGTGCTCCAGCCTTCGCGCAGCCGAAAGCCCCCTTCGCGCCCGCGCTCGCTCCACAAGGGCACACCCGCCGCCGAGAGCTGGTCGATGTCGCGCAGGATGGTGCGGGTGGACACCTCCAGCGCCCGCGCCAAAGCGGGTGCGGTCAACCGCCCCCGGGACTGCAACAACATCAGGATCGACAACAGGCGGCTGGATTTCATGGCGGCAAAAATTTCCTTTTGGAATTTAAACACGACATGCCATGTCGTGTTTGGTGCCGCAAGATCGAGCTCCCTCAACTGCTGTTCAACAACCCCATGGACTGGACCCTCATTCCCCACAACCCCCAGCTTGGACTGTTCTTTTTGCTGGTGCTCGGCATCATCGCCTTGCCCGGCATGGATATGGCCTTTGTGCTCGGCAGCAGCTTGGTGGACGGACTCAAAAGCGGACTGGCTGCCACCGCCGGCGTGGTCGCAGGCGGCGTGGTGCACACCGTGATGGCCGGCCTGGGCGTGGGCCTGGCTTTGCAGGCCGTGCCGCACCTCTTCGATGTGATGCTGTTCGCGGGAGCGCTCTACCTGGGCTGGATCGGCTGGTCGCTGGTGCGCGGTGCGTCTGCGCTCGGTGAGGTGCGCGCCGGTCCCTCGCGGTCGTGGTCCAACACGTTTCTGCGCGGCCTGGTGTCTTGCTTGCTCAACCCCAAAGCCTATTTGTTCATGGTGGCGGTGTTTCCACAATTCATACGGCCGGAACACGGCTCGCTCACCGCGCAAGCCTTGGCAATGGGCACCATCATTGCCCTCACCCAGTTGGCCGTGTACGGGCTCGTGGCCATCGGCGGTGTGCGGTTCAAGCGGTGGCTGGGCGGCAGCGGCCGCACACAGGTGTTGGCCGGTCAGTCGGTGGGTTGGTTGTTGGTCTTGGGCGCGGCATGGATGCTCTGGCGTGGCTGGCAAAGCCTGTAAGCGCCCTCCATTCGCCCCATAAAAGTCACAGATAAAAGAAACTTATGTGAATCAATAGGCTTGCAAGTATCGAATACAGTCGGAGAGATGAAAAAGCCCCGCGCCGTTCTCTTTGACGCCTATGGCACGCTGTTCGATGTGTACAGCATCGCCCTGCTCGCCGAGCAGCTGTTTCCCGGCCAGGGCAAGCGCATAGCGCTGCTCTGGCGCGACAAACAGATCGAGTACACGCGCCTCATCACCACCAGCAACCACGGTGCGCACTACCGCCCGTTCTGGGAACTCACCCAAGCCGCGCTGCGTTACACCATCAAGGCGATCGAGCCGCGCGCCCGCGCCGAGTGGGACCGAGACGGTTTCGAAGACAAGCACCGCGCGCTGATGGGCCAGTACCGGCACCTGTCGGGCTTTCCCGAAACCCGCGCCGTGCTCACCGGCCTGCGCGAGCGCGGCCTGAAAACCGGCATCCTGTCCAATGGCGACCCGGACATGCTGGGCATTTCGGTGCGCAGCGCCGGCCTGCAAGACCTGCTCGACCACGTGATCAGCGTCGACCCGGTGCGCCTGTTCAAGACCGCACCCGAAGCCTATGCGCTCGGCCCCGCCGCCACCGGCGTGCCCGCCGCCGAAACCCTGTTCGTCAGCTCCAACAGCTGGGACGCCCTGGCCGCCACCTGGTACGGCTACCAGACCCTGTGGGTCAACCGGCAGAACGCACCCTTCGAGGAATTGGGCACGCAGCCGCACCACATCGGCCAGAGCCTGCGCGACGTGCTGATTCGGCTTGACGCGGCTGCCTGAGAGCACATCCACCATTTTTGAATCCGTTTTATTGACTCTGAAAGGGAAGACTCCATGACCCAACGCACCACCATCCACGGCCTGCAGGTAGCCACCGAACTGGCCGACTTCATCGACCAGCAGGTCTTGCCCGGCACCGGCGTGTCCAGCGAAACCTTCTGGCAAGGCTTCAACGCCATCGTGCACGACCTCGCACCCAAGAACGCCGCCCTGCTGGCCGAGCGCGACCGCCTGCAGACCTCGCTGGACACCTGGCACAGCGCCAACCCCGGCCCGGTGCGCGACATGGTGGCCTACCGCAAGTTTCTCGAAACCATCGGCTACCTCGTGCCCGCGCCCAAGAAGGTCAAGGCCACCACCAAAAACGTGGACGACGAACTGGCCGTGCAGGCCGGCCCGCAGCTGGTGGTGCCGATCCTGAACGCGCGCTACGCGCTCAACGCGGCCAACGCGCGCTGGGGCAGCCTGTACGACGCGCTCTACGGCACCGATGTCATCAGCGAAGACAAGGGTTGCGGCAAGGTCGGCAAAAAAGGCGGCTACAACCCCAAGCGCGGCGCCAAGGTCATCGAATACGCGCGCTACGTGCTCGACCGTTGCGCCCCGCTGAAGAAGGGCTCGCATGTGGGCTCCACCAGCTACAAGATCAATAAGGCTGGTGAGCTCGTCGTGGGTCTGGGAAGCAAAGATGGAAAGGGCGGCACCACCCAGTTGGCCGATGCGGCCCAGCTCGTCGGCTACCAGGGCACGGCC
>NZ_JBFJMY010000399.1:0-3830 GCF_041633695.1 Hydrogenophaga sp. | reverse complement strand
GAGCCGCCACGCCGAAGCCATCTGGCAGGCGATAGCGCCCGATCTGCCCGGCTTCACGGTCGAAATTCTGCCCAGTGTGGACTCCACCAGCACCGAGCTGATGCGGCGCGTGCGCGCTGGCCTGGTGGAACCCGTGTTGCTCGCCGCCGACGAACAAACCGCCGGGCGTGGCCGCATGGGCAGTGGTTGGCACAGCCGGGCCGGGCACTCGCTCACGTTCTCGCTGGCCCTGCCACTCGCCCCTTCGAGCTGGGCCGGTTTGTCGCTGGCGGTCGGTATCAGTCTGGCCAACAGCCTGCACCCGGACCTGCGCCTGAAGTGGCCCAACGATTTGTGGCTGCAGCAGCGCAAACTGGGCGGCATTCTGGTGGAGACGGCCAGCACCGGCAAGTCCAGCGACGGTGGCCGCTTCGTGGTGGTGGGCGTGGGCCTCAACATCGCCCGACCCGAAGCCGCCGCCATCGGCGTGCACGCCGCGTCCAAACCGGTCGCGCCCATGCCACCGGCCGGGCTGTCCGAGCTGCTGACCGGCCTGACCGTGGGCGAGGCCCTGGAGCGGGTGGCCGCGCCACTGGTGCGCGACATACGGTCCTTTGAGTCGCTGGGTTTTGCCGCCTTCGCCCAGCGTTTTGCGGCACTGGATGCGCTGCGCGACCAGGTGGTGTCGCTGTCCGACGGCAGCCAGGGCACGGCCTGTGGCGTTGACGGACAAGGCGGTCTGCTGGTGATGACCGCCGACGGCATGCGCACCGTGACCAGTGCCGAAGTGGGTGTGCGCCCATGTTGAGACTGGTCATCTGGTTGCTGGTACTGGCCAACGGCGCCTATTTCGCCTGGACACAGGGCTATCTGGCGGCTGTGGGTTTTGCCCCCGTGGAGCAGCGCGAACCGCAACGGCTGAAGGGCGAGCTGCGGCCCGAGACCCTGCGCCTGCTCAACAGCCCCAACCCGCCGAGAGCGCCTGAGGCGACCACCGTGGTCCAGGCCCCGCCCGCACCCACCGTCGCACCGTCCGCACCAGCTACCGCGCCTGCCAGTGCACCGGAAACACCACCGGTCACGGCCAGCCCAGCCGCTGCGCCCCCCCAGCCCACACCGCCCCCGGCGCCTGAACCCGCGAGCGCCCTGGCGGCTGCCGAGAAAAAAGCCTGCTGGCAGGCCACCGGCTTCACCGAGGCGCAGGCCGACACCTTGCGCGCCGCCCTGGCCTTGCAAGATGTGCCGGTGCGCTGGCAGCTCACCGAATACCGCAGTGGCGGGCGCTGGATCGTCTACATGGGGCGCTACGACAACAACGAGCAACTGGAGCGCAAGAAGGCCGAGCTGCGCGAACTCAAGGTGGACTTTCGCGAGGTCACGGGCGCAGGCCTGTCACCCGGCTTGGCCTTGGGCACCTACTCCACAGAAGCCGCTGCTCAGCAGGCTTTGCAGGCGGTTGGGCGCTCGGGCGTGCGCACCGCCCAGGTCGCGCAAGACCGGGCCGAGGCGGTGGGCTTCACCCTGAAGCTGCCTTCGGTCACCACCCGCCAGCGCGATGCGGTGGCGGCTCTGGCCGGCAAAACGCTGCAATCCTGCAACTGAGGCTGAGGCAGCACCCGCCGCGCCTGGGATCAGCGCCGGGGGGTGTTTTGGACCCAGCCGGGTCGGTACACGGAAACCGCCAAACCCAGCAGCCAGAGCCACAGGCCCACACCCCACATCCAACCCCAGGCGCCACCGCCGCCATTGGTCGGCCATGCGGTGCCCACCGCCACGGTGTCTTCGCCGGTGCGGCCTTGGTCGTCGGTCACGGTGAGGCGGAATTTGTAGCTTGCCAGCTCGCCCGCCAGCGTGACCTGGGTCTGGGCCGCTTGGGGCGCTGGCAGCACCACCGTAGGCCCTTCCAGCTGCTGCCAACGGTAGGCCACGATGCTGGAGCCCGGAATGCCCGCGCTCTTGGAGCCGTCGAGCGTGATCTGTGCGGCGGGCGCCACCGTGCCAATGGCCGCGATCACCGCCGCCGGTCCAGTGGCCAGTTGCAAGGCCCGGTCGGCGTCCAGCAGGCCGGCGCCACAGGTGCTGGTGGTGCAATTGCAAGCCTGGGTATGGGTCGCGCCGCAGCTGCCGTAACCACCCAGGGACTCGTGCGGTCGCACCCCCGCTTTCATGCGGGCCGCCAGTTGGTCTGGCGACAGCGCCGGGTTGACCGCCAGCATCAGACTGGCCACACCGGCGGCCAGGGGCGCGGCAAAGCTGGTGCCTTGTTTGAGGCCATAGGTGTTGCTGCCCGGCGTGGTGGCGCCGCTGTTGTAGGTTGAGAGCAGCAGATTGTTCGGGTAAGAATCGGTGGAGCCACCGGGCACCGACAAAGCCACTTGCGCACCAAAACTGGAGTACTCGGCTTTGGCCCCGTCTTTGCGCACCGCCGCCACCGCCATGACACGCTGGCAATCGGCCGGCCGGGCCAGGGGGCCGCTGCCGTTGCCCGCCGCCACCACCACCAAGGCGCCGGCCTGGTGTACCGCATCAAAAGTATCCTGGTAGGCCTTGGAACAAGGCGCGTCGCCGCCAAAGCTCAGGTTGATGATGCGCGCCGGCCGGGTATTGGTCGGCGCGCCGGACACCGGCAGGCCAGCGGCCCAGCGCACGCCATCGAGCAAGTCGTTCACCATGGCGCCGCACTTGCCCGCCACCCGCACGGGCAAAATCTGGGCCGCCCAGTTCAGGCCGGACACCCCGGCGCCGTTGTTGCTGGCCGCCGCGATCTGCCCGCTGATGAAGGTGCCGTGCCAGGAGCTGTCGTTTTTCGGGTAGGGGGCCGGGCTGGTGCCGTCCCAGGTGCATTGGTAAAACGGGCCTTGCGCGTTGTTGGACTCGGCCGCCGTCACCCAATCCCCCGGATCGCTGGGGTCCGCATCCCGGCCACCGCCGTCGTTGGCCATGTCGACATCGCTGACCATGTCGTAGCCCGGCAACAGACGGCCCGCCAGATCGGGGTGGTCCATGCGCACGCCGGTGTCCACCACCGCCACCACCTGACCGGCCGACCCAGTGCTGCGCGCCCAGGCCTGCGGCATCCCCATGCCAGCAGGATTGCTCAGGTCGGGCGTTTGCAAATGCCACTGTCGTGTAAACCCCGGGTCGTTGGGGACCACCGGCACGGCCTGCGCAAGCGGCACCCGCACATTGGGTTCGACCCAGGCCACGTCGGGGTCCAGGCGGGCACGGCGCAAGGCGTTTTCCAGTGCCACACCGCGCAGCGGATGCTCGAAACGCAGCAGCTGCGCGCTGCCCGCCTCACCCGCACTCTGCATCGGCAAGCCGGCGTCGCGCGCCAGCCGGGCCACGCGCTCGCGGCCGTCGCGGCTGGCGCGGGCCCATTGCGCCTTGGCGCGCTCGCCGGGCGATGCCCAGGGACCGGTTTCCTGTGGCGCCACCCGGGTATCGGGCTGGGGCTTGAAACCAATGATCAAGCCCGTGGCCAGGGCACCAGGGCCGCCCTGCGCCAAGACGCAAGGGGAGAGGGCGATCAGGCCCGCCAGCAGCAGGCCGCCACGCAGGCGGTTGGAAATGAAAAATCGGCGCATGCCGGTTTGTAGCATGCGCCGATCTTCGGTTCGTGGAAAACCCGACGGTGCGCGCGCGGCGCCCGCCCACCGGCGTTTTAGCCGGCCACCACGCGCACCATCTCCAGGCACTTGTTGGAATAACCCCACTCGTTGTCGTACCAGGCCACAACCTTCACAAAGGTGCTGTCCAGCGCGATGCCGGCGTCGGCGTCGAACACGCTGGTGCAGGTCTCGCCACGGAAGTCGGTCGCCACCACCTTGTCGGTGGTGTAGCCCAGCACG
>NZ_JBFJMY010000398.1:0-3834 GCF_041633695.1 Hydrogenophaga sp. | reverse complement strand
CGGGAGGACCGCTCTTTGGGAGTTTGAAAAGAAAGGAAGGCGGATGGAGGTCGCCGCAGATGGGCCGTTGGTCACCAACCACTCGGACGTCGGCGTTGCCGCAGCGCTGCAAGGGCTTGGCATTGCCTATGCTTTTGACCGCGAGCGCGTTGATGAGCATCTCGCCCAAGGACAGCTGGTGCAAGTCCTTGCCGATTGGTCGATCACGCGGCCTGGGCTGTTCCTCTATTTCTCGAACCGGCGCCACCAAACAGCGGTATTGGGCGCTTTTATTGACTGCATGTTGGATCGGGACCTGTCCGCGCCCGAGTAACGGTCCACCATCACCCGGGCGACCCTGGCCCACCTGCGACTGTCACGAAGAGCCGTCGTAGCCCATGTGAACCGATCCTAGATCGCAGCCGTTGAACCGTATCCAACCGTATCTCTCTGGCACATGTTCAACACGTCCGCCGTTGAGCAAGACCCGGCGATGCGCTGAGAAGTGACGACGCTCGGCGCTCGGGGCCTCAGCTACCCAGCTCTTCCAGCCGCTCCAGCGCCTGCAGCCATTCGGTTTCGATCTGCGTGTGCCGCGCGCCCAGCTGCGCCGCGCGGGCCGGGTCGCTGGCGTAGAGTTTGCCGCCGTCCAGTTCGGCTTCGACCTTGGCCTGCTCGGCTTCGAGCGCTGCGATCTGGGTGGGCAGGGCGTCCAGCTCGCGTTGTTCTTTGTAGCTGAGCTTCTTCTTGGCCGCGGTGGCTGCAGAGGTTGCCGGTGCGGGCTGGGGGGCGGCCACAGCGGGTGTGGCGCTGGCGGTGGGCTCGCGTTCGCGGGCCAGGGCCTGGGCGCGGGCCGACTGCGTCATCCAGTCCTGCACGTCGCCCACGTACTCGCGCCAGCGGCCGTCGCCTTCGTGCACGATGGTGCTGGTGACCACGTTGTCCAGAAAACGCCGGTCGTGGCTGACCAGGAACACGGTGCCGTCGTATTGCTGCAGCAGGTCTTCCAGCAGCTCCAGGGTGTCGATGTCGAGGTCGTTGGTGGGTTCGTCCAGCACCAGCACGTTGGCCGGGCGGGCAAACAGGCGCGCCAGCAGCAGGCGGTTGCGCTCGCCACCCGAGAGGGTGCGCACGGGTGAGTTGGCGCGGGCAGGTGAGAACAGAAAGTCGCTCAGGTAGCTTTTGACGTGGGTGCGCTTGTTGCCGATCTCGATCCACTCGCTGCCGGGGCTGATGAAGTCTTCCAGCGTGGCGCTGAGGTCGATCTGGTCGCGCATCTGGTCGAAATAGGCCACCGATTGTTTGCTGCCTTGGCGCACGATCCCGGTGTCGGCCGCCAGCTCGCCCAGAATGATCTTGAGCAGCGTGGTCTTGCCGGCGCCGTTGGGGCCGATCAGGCCGATCTTGTCGCCGCGCAGAATCGTGGCAGTGAAGTCGCGGATCACGGTGCGCTGGCCACCACCGGCCAGCGGGAAGGATTTGCTGATTTTTTCCAGCTCGGCCACGATCTTGCCGCTGGACGTACCAGTGGCCACTTCCAGCTTGACGTTGCCCAAGGCGTCGCGCCGCTGCGAGCGTTGCGCGCGCAGGTTTTCCAGCCGGGTGATGCGGCCTTGTGCGCGGGTGCGGCGCGCTTCCACGCCTTTGCGGATCCACACCTCTTCTTGCGCCAGCAGCTTGTCGGCGCGGGCGAAGATCACGGCCTCCTGGGCTTGTTGCTCTTCTTTCAGCACCTGGTACTGGGCGAAGTTGCCGGGGTAGCTCAGCAGGCGGCCCCGGTCCAGCTCGACCATGCGGGTGGCCACGCGGTCGAGAAAAGCGCGATCGTGGCTGATGGTGACGACGCTGCCCAGGTATTCCAGCAGCAGGTCTTCCAGCCAGGTGATGCTGTCCAGATCCAAGTGGTTGGTGGGTTCGTCGAGCAGCAGCACGTCGGGGCGGCTCACCAGCGCCTGTGCCAGCGCCACGCGCTTTTTGTTGCCGCCCGAGAGCGCGCCCACGCGGTCTTCGGCGTTCAGGTGCAGGCGGTGCAGGGTTTCTTCCACCCGCTGTTCCCAGTTCCAGGCGTCCAGCGCTTCGATGCGGTTTTGCAGCGCGTCCAGATCCAGGCCCTCGGCGCCGCTCAAATACTGGTCGCGCGCCTGCTTGGCGTCGGCCAGGCCCACGCTGGCGGCTTCAAACACGGTGGATTCCAGGTCCAGCACCGGTTCTTGGGGCACATAGGCCACCCGCAGCCCGGTTTGCACCTGCAGCGTGCCGTCGTCGGGCTTCTCCAGCCCGGCCAGAATCTTCAGCATCGAGGACTTGCCCGTGCCGTTGCGGCCGATCAGGCCCACGCGCTCTTGCGACTCCAGAGAAAAATCGGTGTGATCGAGCAGCGCCACGTGGCCATAGGCCAGTTGCGCGTCCTGCAAGGTGATAAGTGCCATGAAATGCCTGAAAGAAGAAGCGTCAATTATCCCTGTGCTTATTTAGAGGCTGCGGCCTACCGCTGAGACGGGCAATTCCAGGCATGGCGGGCACAATGTTTCGCATGGACCTCAACATCAATGGACAAACCCTGTCGCCGCCTCCGGGGCAGGACATCGACCCCGACATGCCTCTGCTGTGGGCGCTGCGCGACGTGCTGGGGCTGACCGGCACCAAATTCGGTTGCGGCGTCTCGGCCTGCGGCGCCTGCACGGTGCGGGTGGACGGTCAGGCGGTGCGCTCCTGCGTCACGCCGGTTTCGGCGGTGGTGGGCAAGCGCATCCAGACCATCGAAGGTCTGGGCACGCCGGACAAGCCGCATCCGTTGCAAACGGCCTGGATCGCGCAGCAGGTGCCGCAGTGCGGCTATTGCCAGTCCGGCATGCTGATGGCGGCGGCCGCCTTGCTCGACCGCAACCCCAAGCCCAGCGACGCCGACATCGACGCGGCCATGACCAATCTTTGCCGCTGCGGCACCTACCAGCGCGTCCGCGCGGCCATCCAGCAAGCGGCGAATCTGCGTCTGGGCCCGGCTTCGGGGGTGAAAGCATGAACCCGCCGAACAAAAGACCCCGCGCTCTGCGCCGGCGCACGGTGCTGCTCAGCGCCCTGGGCGTGGGCGGCGCGCTGGTGGTGGGTTGGGGCGCTTTGCCGCCGCGTTCGCGCCAAGGTAGCCCCGATACCTGGGGCCGGCTGGAAGCCGGCGAGGTCGCGCTCAACGGATGGATCAAGGTCTTGCCCGACGGCGCCGTGGTCTTGGCCATGCCGCGCAGCGAAATGGGGCAGGGCGTGCACACCGCCTTGCCGCTGCTGGTGGCCGAAGAGCTGGACATGCCGCTGGCGCGCGTGCAGACCGAGCAAGCGGGTGCCGACAAGATCTATGGCAATGTGGCCATGTTTGTGGCCGCATTGCCTGTTCATCCACAGGATGCGCACGGCGAAGAAGTGGCGCTGTCGGTGCGGGCCGGCCAATGGATGACGCGCAAGGTTGCGCGTGAACTCGGCATCAACGCCACCGGAGGCTCGTCCACCATGGCCGATGCCTGGGAGCCCTTGCGGCTGGCGGCGGCCACGGCCCGCGCCGCCTTGCTGGGCGCCGCTGCCCTGCAATGGAAGCTACCGGTGAACGAGCTGTCCATCGTTGATGGGGTGGTGGTCCACGCCACGGGCAAGCGCGCGCACTTTGGCGACTTGGCGGCCTCTGCCGCCGCCATTCCGCCGGGCGACGTGGTGCTCAAGTCGCCGAGCGCATTCAAGCAGATTGGGCGGGGCGCGCCGCGCAAAGACATTCCGTCCAAGGTGTTTGGCAGCGCGCAGTTCGGGCTCGACGTGCGCCTGCCGCAAATGGTGTTCGCTTCGCTGCGCATGGCGCCCGAGCTGGGTGGT
>NZ_JBFJMY010000397.1:0-3837 GCF_041633695.1 Hydrogenophaga sp. | reverse complement strand
GGACTCGGCGATCGCGGCAAGGCGCTGGACCGCATCCAGAACGTGCTGCAGCGCCTGGTCGACGCCGAGACCGGCCAGCGCGGTTACCTGATCACCGGACGCCCGGACTACCTCGACCCCTACGAAGAAGCGGGCAGAGACATCCACTCCAGCCTCAAATGGCTCACCACCTACTACGGCAAAGACCCGATCAGCCAGCAACGGGTGCTGGAGATGCGCAAGATCGCCGAAGAAAAATTGTCGGAGCTGAACACCACACTGGAGCTGCGCCAGCAAGGGCGGGATGAGGCCTGGATGGGTTTGATGCTGACCGACATCGGGCGGGAAAAAATGGAGGCCTTGCGCGAGCAGTCCACCGCCCTGATGAACATCGAAGGCGAACGCGTCGCGCGGGACCGCACCGCCGTGTACAGCACGCTCAACACCAACCGCCTGGGCATGTACGCCCTGGTGGCGCTCAGTCTGCTGGCGCTGGGCCTGTTCGTGCGCCAGATGCTGCGCCTGGATACGGCCCGCCGCGAGCATGCGCTGGCCTTGCAAACCGAGCGCGATCACCTGGAAAGCGAAGTGGTCCGGCGAACCGGTGAACTCACCGAACTGACGCGCCACCTGCAAACCGCGCGCGAAGACGAGCGCCAGCACATCGCGCGCAACCTGCACGACGAACTCGGCGCCCTGCTGACCACCGCCAAACTCGACGCCGCACGGCTCAAACTCAGCTTGGGCGATATGCCGCCCGACAGTCTGGCCCGCCTGCAACACCTGAACGACACGATCAACGAAGGTATCCGGCTGAAGCGCCGCATCATCGAGGATTTACGTCCTTCCGCCCTCAGCAACCTGGGGCTGGTGCAGGCCCTGGAGATCCAGGCACGCGAGTTCGGTGAGTTGTCCGAGATCTCCATGCAAACCGACCTGGAGGATCTGCCGCTCAGCGACAGCGCCCAGATCGCGGTCTACCGCATGGTGCAGGAGTCGCTCACCAACATCGCGAAGTACGCGCAGGCAAAGCGGGTGGAGATCGGCCTGCGGCGCGAGGGCACACGCGCGCACATCCACGTGCGAGACAACGGGCGCGGCTTTGACGCCCAAGCACCGCGTGCCCAACGCCACGGCCTGATCGGCATGCGCTACCGCGCCGAGTCGGAACACGGCACCATGCGCGTGACCAGCACGCCCGGACGCGGCACCTGTATCGACGTGTGGCTGCCATTGGCGGCCAAGACCGAGAAGAGCGAACCGGCCGAAAAAACCGACCCGGCGCCGACCAACAACGCCTGACGGTGACCTCGCCCACTCGCTCCAGGACCAAAAACGGCGATGGCCCAGTCGCAAGCGACTGGGCCAAAGGGGTGGTCACCGAGCGTGGGTTGGATATCAGCTGACGATGTCCAGCTGGTTGTCCACGCCGATCACACCTTCCACCTTGGAGACCAGCTCGGTCGCACGGGCACGGGCCATCTCGTTCGGCGCCTTGCCGCGCAGGGCGACCCGGCCAGCCGTGGTGTTCACGTCGATGTCCAGGGCACGCAAATCCGGGTCGCCGGCCAAGGCGGCGGTCACGCTGGCGGTGATCACGGCGTCGGACACGCCGACCGCCACGCTGTCGGTGGCCTTGTCGACCGCTTCGCCCGCTTGGCTCAAGGCCTCATCGGCCCGCTCCACTGTGGCGTCGGCCTTCTGCTCCACGGTCTGTACGGTGCTGTCCACCTTTTCGCCCAGCGTGGTCGAGGAGTCCTCGGTCTTGCCGCAAGCGGACAACATCAGCCCGGCCGCGGCCACCGTGATCAACAACGGGGTACGCAATGTATGAAGTGACTTGTTCATCTGAATTTCCTTTCAATGATGATGAAACGATGACGCTCTGGACATCGGGTTGACAGACAAACGCCTTCGCAGGCGCGCCGGGGCGTCAACCAAGCCCTTGCTCAGGTGGCATCTGCCGCTGGTGGCATGCAGCGCCAGATGCCGGATCGATTTCACGGTGCACGCTCCCGCTCGGTGGTGGCCGCACCGCCTGGCTGGTCCGCCGCTTCGCCGACGCCACGACCGGCCTGAACCGGGGGTGTTTGGATCGCCGACAACCAGCTGCGCCACGGCAAATGCACCGCATTCGCCACCGCCCAATTGATGGCCAGCGACTGGGCCAGGCTCGCCTGGCGGCGCACCGCCACCCAGCGCCACGGGCGCACCGCGACCAACACGGCACCCAAAGACGCAGCCCCCAACACACAGGCCAGTGGATGGGCCCGCACCAGGTCGCGGCCTGGCGTCGGCTGTTCGGTCCCGGAGCGGTCCGCAGCCGTCCCGTTTCCCTTCGCCAACACAAAGGCCAGCACCTCTTGCAGCCACGCCGCCTGACCACCTTGGCTGCCCTGGGCCGTCAAAGCACGCGCCACCCAGCTCCAGACCGGCCCGATCCCGTCACCGCGGCCTGAAGCCCCTCGGTCTGCACCATCGCCAACACCGGTTGGCACCATGGCGCCGTGCAAACGCTGCCGGGACGCGGCCAAGCGTGCCAGCGCCGTGTGCCTGGCGGAGCCCGGTTCGGGGCTCGCCCCAGAAACCGAGACGGTGGGCGTTCGCGAAGTCATAGGCCGCCCGACGCCCGCAGCAAAGCCAGATCGAGTTGCACCTGATCGCGCAAGCCACTGGCTGGCCACAACGGTGCCCGGTGCTTCAGCGCCCAAGCGCCCACCAGCGTGAGGCACAGCGCTGCGGCGGGCACCACGGCCAGCAACCAGGGCGCGGGCATGCCGGGCAGCGGCAGTGCCGCCAACAGCAACACCGAAGTGCCGGCAAAAAACAGCGTCATGGCGGCGCACAGCAACGTCAAAGCCATCCACCAGGCACGGGTGCGCAAACCAGCCGATACCTCCTGCGCCTGCGCCACCAGCAACTCACCGTAGCCGGCCAGGTGCTCGGCCAACATATCGGGTTGGGACGCCAAAATTTTGAAAAGCGGATGGATCACGTTGCGGTCTCCGGTAGGTGTGCTCAGTTGCTGCGGCCCGACAGTGCGCGCACCAGCAAGGCCACCAGCGCACCGGTGCCGGCCGCGATCAGCACCGCCTTCACAGGCTCGTGCTGGATGTAGTTCACGGTGCGTTCACCGGCGCGGTCCACTTGCGTGCGCACGTCCTGCCCCAGCTCGCGGGCAGCGGCCAGGCCATGGCGCGTCAGCGACTCGACCCGGGCCACGCCCTCGTGCAACTGGTGCGGCAAGGTGTGCGACGCCTGCTTCACGCCGTCTTCGAGCGCGTCCAGGCTCTTGTTCAGCGATTTGCGCGTTTCACCCATCGCCTTTTCGGCGGCATGTGCTGCGTTCTGGGTGGTTTCAGCGACCGCGTCGGCGGCTTTGGAAGGGGTGTGGGTACTGGACATGGAAACTCCTGATGGAAATAAAGGTGGGATGGCGTGTCGGCGGCCTCAGCCCTTGCGCAGCAAGCTGGCAACAAAGCCGACGATGGCCAGGAACACGAAGATGAAGAAAAGAACCTTGGCAATGCCTGCCGCACCCACCGCGATTCCGGTGAAGCCAAAAACAGCGGCGATCAGCGCGATCACAAAAAATACAACGGCGTAATGCAACATGGGGGGCTCCTGATTTCTTGCGGCTGGCCCGTACCAGCCGATGTGCATCGGGTCGCAAGCGGTGTGCTGCGATGGATCCAGTTTCCTTCGGAGCGTCGGCTCTGGTTAGCGGTCGATGTCCCGTCTCTTTGTGGGTCCAAACAACCTGACCGGGTAGGAAAGTTCCTACGGATGACGCGGGATCAAACGCCCATGAAAAAGCCCCGCCATGCGGGGCCTTTTTCATGGGCACAACCGGAGTGG
>NZ_JBFJMY010000396.1:0-3857 GCF_041633695.1 Hydrogenophaga sp. | reverse complement strand
TGGTGGCGGGTCTGGCGGTGCTGCACTTTTTCTGGATGCGCAGCGGCAAGAACAACTACACCGAGGTGTTTGTTTACGCGGCCATCCTTGGCAGCCTTTTGCTCTGGCGCGTCTGGCGCCGTCTCCAGCGCTGAACGGGCACCGCGTTCAGCGGGCGGGCGGCAGCAGCGATTCCAGCCGGAACTGGTCTTCGGCCGATTCCCTGGCCCGGATCACGGTGTAGGTTTCGCCATCGACCAGGACTTCGGCGGCCCGTCCACGCGTGTTGTAGTTGCTGGCCATGCTCATGCAATACGCGCCTGCTGACAGCACCGCCAGGCAGTCACCCGCCTGCACGGCCAGTTCCCGGTCGCGGCCCAGCCAGTCGCCGCTTTCACACACCGGGCCCACCACGTCCCAAGCCTGGGCCGACGCGTCAAGGCGTGGCTGCACCGGCACGATCTGGTGAAAAGCCTGGTACATGGCCGGGCGCGGCAAATCGTTCATGGCCGCGTCCACAATGCAGAAATGCTTGTGTTCGCCCGGCTTGAGGTAGAGCACCTCGGTCAGGCAGACGCCGGCATTGCCCACCAGCGAACGACCAGGTTCGATCAGGATCTTGCGCTGGCCAAAGCCCCGCGTATCGAGCTTTTGCAGCAAGCGCGCCCAAAGCGCGTCGGCTTGCGGGGGCGTGTCACCCGCGTAGTCGATACCCAGGCCGCCCCCGAAATCGATGTGGGCAATGGGCACACCGGCCAGTTCGATCGCCTCGACCAAATCGAGAATGCGGTCCATGGCGTCCAGATAGGGCTCGGCCGACGTGATCTGCGAGCCAATATGGCAGTCGATGCCCACAACGCGCAGACCTTTGCACGCGGCGGCGTGGGCGTAGGTGTCCAGCACTTCCTCGTGGGCAATGCCAAACTTGTTGTCCTTCAAGCCGGTTGAAATGTAGGGGTGGGTCTTGGCGTCCACGTTGGGATTGACCCGGATGCTCACCGGCGCCTGCAGGCCCATGCCCATGGCCACTTCGTTCAAAACGTCCAGTTCGGCCCGGCTCTCCACGTTGAAGCAGCCAATGCCCACTTCCAGCGCCCGGCGCATCTCGGAGCGGGTTTTTCCCACGCCCGAAAAAATCACGCGGGTGGGCGCCACGCCGGCGCTGAGCGCCCGCTCCAACTCGCCGCCCGAGACGATATCCAACCCACAACCCGCACGCACCAGCGTTTGCAGAATCGCCAGCGTGGAGTTGGCCTTCATTGCGTAACAGATCAGGTGCTCGCGCCCGGCAAAGCCCTTTTGGTACGCGGCCAGCGCGGCCAGCACCGCCGCTTTGCTGTATACAAACAAGGGCGTTCCGTGCTTCTGTGCCAGCTGCTGCAACGACACCCCTTCGATCATCAAGCCCCGTTCTTTCTGGTAGTCGAAAAAGGGCGGCAAAGGCATCTGAAGGGCCTGGGGCGTCAGGGTCATGGCGTGGGCGCAGGTATAAGAGTGTGAGGAGGCGGCAGCGCCGGTCGCCGATCAGGCGGATGGCAACCGGGCAAGCCGTTCAGCGTTGGGGTAGGGGGTCGCCGTTTTGCGCGCTCGGGGCACCTTTGGCGGGCACCACGGCGCTGCCGGTGGCGGCGGGGTCGCGATGGTCCAGAAACAGTGGGCCTTTTTGCCCGCATGCCACCAGCAGCAGACCCATGCCTGCCAAGATGGCCCTGTTTACGGCCTTGTTGGCGCGCGCGCCTAGAATTTGTCTCAACCCCATCATCTGTGCATTGTAATGACCGACATCGAATACCTGAACCACGCCGAAGCCTTGTTGCAGTCCATCGAACTGGCTTGCGACCGAATCAACGACGCCTCCGACGCCGACATCGACAACCAGCGCGTCGGCGGTATGGTGACCTTGGTATTTGGCAATGGCAGCCAGATCGTCGTGAACCTGCAAAAGCCTTTGCACGAAGTCTGGATGGCCGCCCAGGCCGGCGGATTCCACTTCAAGTTCCAAGAGCAGGTCTGGCAGGACACCAAAGGACAAGGTGAGTTTTTTGCCCTCCTGTCGCGCTGCGCCAGCGAGCAGGCGGGGCAAACGCTGGACTTCAGTTCCTGAACAAATCCATGATGCTGCGGCGGTCCTTGTCCGCCATGGGCGCGGGCGGCGGCACCGGCACACCGTTTTCGTCCACGTTGCCGATCGGCATGCCCGGCAATGGATCTTGCAGCCCCAGACCCCGAACCCCTCTGCCGGGCCCGAACTCTTCGTAGTACCACTCGCCACCGACATTGATCACACCTGCCGGCGCCTGGTATTCGGCCACCGGCACGTTCTTGAGCGCGACTTTCATGAAGTCGATCCAGATCGGCATGCTCAGACCGCCACCGGTCTCTCTGCTGCCCAGGTTGTGCGGCGTGTCGTAGCCAAACCAGGCCGCTGCCACCACGCTCGGTTGGTAGCCCACAAACCAGGCGTCCACAGAATCGTTGGTGGTGCCGGTCTTGCCGTACAGGTCGGGCCGTTTCAAGGTGGCTTGCGCACGCGCGGCCGTGCCCGAGCGGGTGACTTCCTGCAGCAAGCTGCTCATGACAAAGGCGTTGCGCTCGTCGATCACCCGGGGCGGCGGTTGCACCTCGTTTTCGAACAGGACTTTGCCTTTGTGGTCCGTGACCTTGGTGATGAGCGAGGGCGTGACCCGGTAGCCGCCGTTGGCGAAAACCGCGTAACCCGTCGCCATTTGCATGGGGGTGACCGAACCCGCGCCCAGCGCCATGGTGAGGTAGGGCGGGTGTTTGTCGGCATCAAAGCCAAAGCGCGTGACCCATTCCTGGGCACTCTGGGTGCCGACCAACTGCAGCACCCGGATCGACACCATGTTTTTCGACTTGGCCAATGCCCGGCGCACCGACATCGGGCCTTCGAAGCGGCCGTCGTAGTTTTTGGGCTCCCATGGCTTGCCGCCGGTTTCACCCGCGCTGTAAAACAAGGGCGCATCGTTGACCACGGTCATGGGTGTCAGCCCTTTTTCCAGCGCTGCTGAGTAAATAAAAGGCTTGAAGCTGGAGCCTGGTTGACGCCAGGCCTGGATCACATGGTTGAACTTGTTCTTCTGGAAATCAAAGCCACCCACCAAGGCCCGTACCGCACCGGTGTGGGAGTCCAAGGCCACGAAAGCGGACTCCACTTCCGGCAGTTGCGTGATGCGCCAAGTGTCGTCGCTGCTCTTGAATATACGGACCACGGCACCGGGACGCAGTTTGACATTGGGCCCGGCCTTGTCGGACAACCCCGATTGCACGGGTCGCAGACCCTCGCCGGTGATCTCGATGGGGTCGCCATCCTGGCGCACCACCACCACCTTGCGCGGCGCCGCTTCCAGCACAACGGCAGACAGCAAGTCGTCGTTGTCCGGGCGCTCGTTCAAAGCGTCGTCGATCGCGTCTTCGCGCGCAGCCTTTTCGGTCGGCAGGGTGATGAACAGCTCGGGACCACGGTAGATTTGCCGACGCTCAAATTCCAATACACCATCGCGCAGCGCGCGGTAGGCGGCCTGCTGTTCCTCCGACCGCAGGCTGGTGGTGACGACCAGGCCGCGCGTGTAGGCGTCTTCCCCGTACTGGGTGATCATGGCCTGGCGAACCATTTCCGCCGCATATTCGGCGTGTATGCGCTCCACGTTGTGGGCGGGGCGCAGTTTGAGGGTCTCCTTCTTGGCGTCAAGCGCCTGCTCCTCCGAGATGAACCCGTTTTCCACCATGCGCTCGATGATGTACAGCTGCCTGGAGCGGGCCCGCTTGGGGTTGCTGATCGGGTTGTACGCCGACGGGGCCTTGGGCAGGCCGGCCAGCATGGCCGCTTCTGCAATGCTCACGTCTTTGAGCGGCTTGCC
>NZ_JBFJMY010000395.1:0-3858 GCF_041633695.1 Hydrogenophaga sp. | reverse complement strand
CTCCACCGATTCGGCGTCCAAGTGGTTGGTGGGTTCGTCGAGCAGCAGCATGTCGGGCTTGGAGAGCAGCATGCAGCACAGCGCCACACGGCGCTTCTCGCCCCCCGAGAGCAGGCCAATCGAGGCTTCCCACGGCGGCAGGCGCAGCGCGTCGGCGGCGATTTCCAGTTGGTGTTCGCTGTCGGTACCGGCGGTGGAAATGATGGCTTCCAGCTGGGCCTGCTCGGCGGCGAGGGCGTCGAAATCCGCGTCTTCTTCGGCGTAGGCGGCGTACACCTCGTCCAGCCGCTTCTGAGCGGCGCGCACGCCGCTCATGCTGGCCTCGACCGCTTCGCGCACGTTCTGCTCAGGATCCAGTTGGGGTTCCTGCGGCAGGTAACCGATGCGGATGCCCGGCATGGGAATGGCTTCGCCCTCGATTTCCTTGTCGAGGCCGGCCATGATTTTCAGCAACGTGGACTTGCCCGAACCGTTGGTGCCCAGCACGCCGATCTTGGCGCCTGGAAAAAAGGACAGCGAGATGTCTTTGAGAATCTGGCGCTTGGGCGGCACGATCTTGCCGACCCGGTTCATGGAAAAAACGTATTGAGCCATTTTGATAAAAATGATGAGTGACCAAAGGGAACGAAAACCGCTGCGTCTGGCAGTGGTGGCTCCGTTTCGTCAAAACGTGTTGAGCCTTGGATATTTACCCGGTAAACCTGCGTCGCCATTCGGGAACGGTGGGCCGGGAAAGCCTTGATTATCCCAGCATGCGACAATACGGGCTGTTGGGCACTTCAGTTGGTCCAACACCAGCCCTTTGCTGGGGCGCGTGCAAACCCTTTGTTCGCGCCAATCTTGTGAATCCATCTGCCCCAGACTGACCAGCCGCCGAACTCCGGTGTCTGGAGAGGCCGATGCCCCCAGTGCCCTGGACGGGCGCCCCTACCGACAATGAACTTTGACGAACTGAATCTGGCCCCGGCCATTGTGCAAGCCGTGCGCGAGCAAGGCTACGAGACCCCCACCCCTGTGCAAGCCGAGGCGATTCCCGCCGTGCTGGCCGGGCGCGACCTGCTGGCAGGCGCACAAACGGGTACCGGCAAAACCGCCGCTTTTGCCTTGCCGATGCTGCAACGCCTGAGCGAGGGCGAACGGGGCAAGAACCGGTTTGGCGGCATCGCCATCCGCGCCCTGGTGCTCACACCGACGCGCGAACTCGCGGCCCAGGTGGAAGAAGCCATCCGCGTCTACGGCACCCACCTCACGCTGACCTCGACCGTGGTGTTCGGCGGCGTGGGCATGAATCCCCAGATCAATGCGCTGAAACGCGGCGTGGACGTCGTGGTCGCTACCCCTGGCCGCTTGCTCGATCTGCAGCAGCAAGGCTTTCTGGACCTCTCCGGCGTGCAAATGCTGGTGCTCGATGAAGCCGACCGCATGCTCGACATGGGTTTCATCCACGACGTGAAAAAAATCCTCGCCCTGGTGCCCAAAGACAAGCAAAGCCTGCTGTTTTCGGCCACTTTCAGCGACGAAATCCGCGATCTGGCCAGCGCCCTGCTGAAGGATCCGCTGCTGATCCAGGTGACCCCGCGCAACACCACGGTGCAACGCATCACCCAGGTGATCCACCCGGTGGGTCGCGGCAAGAAAAAAGCGCTGTTGGTGCACATCATCAACGAGCACAACTGGAGCCAGGTGCTGGTGTTCACACGCACCAAATTCGGCGCCAACAACGTGGCCGACTTCCTGACCAAGAACGGCATCAAGGCCATGGCCTTGCACGGCAACAAGAGCCAGGGTGCCCGCACCCAGGCCCTGGCGGGCTTCAAGGCCGGCGAAATCCGCGCCCTGGTGGCCACCGACATCGCGGCCCGCGGTATCGACATCGACGACCTGCCGCACGTGGTGAACTACGAAATCCCCAACGTGTCGGAAGACTACGTGCACCGCATCGGCCGCACCGGCCGGGCCGGCGCCAGCGGTGAAGCTGTGAGCCTGGTGAGCCTCGACGAAGAAGGCTTCATGATGGACATCGAGCGCTTCACCAAGCAGCAGATCCCGGTCAAGATCTACCAGGAATTCATGCCAGAACCCGGCGAAACCGCCGAACCCATCGCCATGGGCCGCCAGACCATCTGGGGCGGCGCGGGCAAGCCGCCCAGCCGCGACGTGATGGCGGCTGCCGCCAAAGCAGCGCGCACCGAGATGCTGCAGCGCGTGCGTGAGAAAAAGGCCAGCGAGCCAGCAGGTCGCGGCAACGGCGGTGGTGGTGGCGGTGGTGGGCAACGCCAGCGTCCCCGCCCTGCCGGCGAACAAGCCGAGGGCGCACGCGATGGCCAGCGCGCCGATGGCCGCCGCTCCAACAACGGACCGTCCCGCAATGGACCTTCCGCCGGACCGGCCCGCAACGGCGGTCAGCGCAACGACCGCCCTGCACGTGGCCCGCGCGAGGACCGTGGTCCCCGTGAAGACCGTGGCAACGGCGAAGAGCGCCAGCCCGGACCGAATGCCCACCTGGGCAGCCTGCGCATCAAGGAACCGCGCGGCGGTGGTGGCGCGCCGGGTGGACAGCCCGATCCCCTGCGCACCAGCATCGATTCGCTGGGTGGACGCGGCGGCCGCAACAACAACCGCGGCGGCCCGGGCCGTGGCGGTCAAGGTCGCAACAGCGACGCGCCACGCGGTGGCCCAGCCGACCCGCTGCGCACCAACTACGGCCGCATCCGCTGACACGGGGTTGCTGCCGTCTTAAGTGATCGCTAAGTCTTGATCTGAAAAATGCGCTCTGTCACAGGGACGCCGTCTCTGGACACCATTCCATTCTGGAGTTTTTCATGACCAAGACCCTTGTCGCCCTGTTGTCCGCTTTCACCGTTCTGGCCGCACAGGCAGCTGCTCCGGCAGCACCTGCTGCACCCGCTGCCGCTCCGGCAGTGGCGGCAACGCCGGCTGTGGCTGCTGCGCCAGCGGCCAAGCCCGCCGACGCCATGGCCAAGAAAGAAGAAGCCAAGTGCGACATCAAGCTGGACAAAAACTGCAAGACCGAAGCCAAGCACGCCGAAAAAGAAAAAGTGGCTCCTAAAAAGGCCGAAGAGAAAAAATCCTGATTCCAGGCTTTTCGATCTTTCAAAAAAAGCGGGCTTCGGCCCGCTTTTTTTTGCCGTCGACCACGCCGACACACCCGCACCCGATCGCCCACACGATCCGCCATTAAGTGCTTGATAAGTCTTGCTCGGAACAATGGGCACTGTCGCAGGGACATCGTCTCTGGACAGTTTCAACCCAGGAGTTTTTCATGAACAAGACCGTCATCGCTCTGCTGTCCGCCTTCACCGTTTTCGCCGCCCAAGCCGCAGCCCCTGCAGCTCCTGCTGCGGCTGTCAAGCCGGCCGCCGTTGCGGAAGCCGCTCCCGTGACCACCGCCACCGCGCCGGCGGCTGTTGCGCCCGCTGCACCCGCCGCCAAGATGGCCAAGACCACCAAGGTCAAGCACCCCACCAAAAAGACCATCGCCAAGAAAAAGCACGCCGCCGAGGTCGCACCCAAGGCCTGACCGGTCGCTCGGTTCCTCTCAGAAAGCGGGCCCTGACCCGCTTTTTTTGTTTCGCCATGTCGATGCATACTGTCTCCGGGCCTTGTTCACACCAGGGTTCCCATGCGAACCGGCCCACTCCAGAGTGAAAACATGAAACTCCTTCTTGCCGAAGACGATGCGATGCTGGGCGCCAGCATGGAAAAGGGTTTGGAGCAGGCCGGCTTCAAGGTCGACTGGGTGCGCACCGGCAACCACGCGTCGACGGCCCTGAAAACACAGAGCTACGACGTGGCCCTGCTGGACATCGGCCTGCCGCAAATCGATGGCCTGGAAAT
>NZ_JBFJMY010000394.1:0-3901 GCF_041633695.1 Hydrogenophaga sp. | reverse complement strand
TGGACATCGGGGAAAAGTTCGGACTCGACTTTGACACCGGTGCCAAGCTTGCGGGCGCGCGCTTTTGCTTCCTGCGCGGCCCCATCGCCCGTTTGCACCGTGCCTTGGCCCAGTTCATGCTGGACGTGCAAACCCAGGAGCATGGCTACACCGAGTGCTACACGCCCTACATCGTCAACGCCGAAACCCTGCGTGGCACGGGCCAGCTGCCCAAATTCGAAGCCGATTTGTTTGCGGTGAAAAAGGGCGGACAAGACGGCGAGGCCGTGCCCGACACCCAGGCGCTGTACCTGATTCCGACTTCGGAAGTGACGCTGACCAACTCGGTGCGCGACACCGTGCTGGCGCAGGCCGAGCTGCCGATCCGGCTCACGGCACACACGCCGTGTTTCCGCTCCGAAGCCGGTAGCGCCGGGCGGGACACGCGCGGCATGATCCGTCAACACCAGTTCGACAAGGTCGAGATGGTGCAAATCGTGCACCCCGATACCAGCTACGAGGCTCTGGAGGCGATGACAGGCCACGCCGAGGCGATTTTGCAGAAGCTGGGCTTGCCCTACCGGGTCATGAACCTGTGTACTGGCGACATGGGCTTTGGCGCCAGCAAAACCTACGACTTGGAGGTGTGGGTGCCGGCGCAAGGCGTTTACCGCGAAATCAGCTCGATCTCCAACTGCGAGGCCTTTCAAGCCCGGCGTTTGCAGGCCCGCTACAAGAATGCGCAAGGCAAGAACGAGCTGGTACACACGCTGAACGGCTCGGGCCTGGCGGTGGGGCGTGCCCTGGTGGCGGTGCTGGAAAACGGCCAGCAAGCCGATGGCAGCGTGACCCTGCCGGAGGTGCTGTGGCCCTACATGGGCGGCGTTCAGCGCCTGAGTCTGGACTGAGTCCAGCTCGCGCCCAGCAAAAAGCCCCGAAGGTCGGGGCTTTTTTTCTTGGAGGAGAGGGAGGGATTCGAACCCTCGGTACCTTACGGTACGCCTGATTTCGAGTCAGGTACATTCGACCACTCTGCCACCTCTCCTGTGTTCGAAGCCTCAGATTCTAGCAGGAGACGGAGCGGGTATTGGCGTGGCGTCCCGCTCTTTTTGCGATGCGACAATGGATCACCACATGCTTTGTTACCGCCATGCTTGTTGATACCCAGCCCGCCACCCACCAGCACATGCCTGCCTCGCCAGAGCTGCGGGAGCAGTGGGTGACTTCACAGCTCATTGGCGCACTGATGGACAACCTGGTGCCCGCCTTGATCGCGGCCACCTTGTCGCTGCCTGTGCTCGTGTTCTTGATGCTCGATCCCTTCAACCGGGTGGAGGTGGGGGTCTGGGTGGGGGTGATGCTGGCCACGCTGGTGTTTCGCTACCGCCTGATCGGCATCTACCGTTTGCAGTACGACAGCGTCGAAGGCCCGCAGCGCATGGCTTTTATCCAGCGCTACCAGTGGAGCTGGTGGGTGGTCGCCGCAGTGTGGGGCGGATCCATATTTCTCACCTACCGGCAGGCGGATATCGCGACGCAATTTTTGTGTGGCTTGTTCGTGATGGGCCACAGCTTGCTCACGCTGACGGCCTTCAGCGCCTACTTGCCGGTGTTCCGACGGTATGTCCATGCCTTGATGCTGTCTGTGCTGCTGAGCCTGGTCGTCAATACGGTCGTCGCAGCGGATGCGCCTGACGCACTGCGCAATGGCGGGGTCTTGGTGGCTTTGCTGCTGATGTTCTGGTGGCTTTTGATCTCGGCGGGCAAACGCTTGCATCTGGTGTACCGCTCTTCGTTCGAGCTGCAATTTTCCAACCAGGAACTGATCGATTCACTGACGCAGCAGACCCGGGCTTCCCGGCGCGCGGTGGCCACGAAGAACCGGTTTCTCGCGTCTGCGGCCCACGATCTGCGGCAACCGGTGCATGCGCTGAGCCTCTACGCAGACTGGCTGGCGTCGGAGCCCGAAATGGGGCGAGAGATCGCGCCGCGCATCTTGCAGTCCACGCGGGCCATCAACGAACTGTTTGATTCGCTCTTCGACCTGACCCGGATCGATGCCGGCAACTACAAGGTCCGTCTGCAACATGTGGAGGTGCAGAAATTGTTGGCCGATCTGGTCATGCAGTTCGAGCCGGTGGCTGCAGCCAAGTCGCTCAAGCTGCGCACCCGCGCCAGTCCGATCACCATATGGGCCGACCCGGTGGTTTTGCGGCGCATATTGGGCAACCTGGTGTCCAACGCCTTGCGCCACACCTACAAGGGTGGGGTTTTGCTGGGGCTGCGGCGGCGCGAAGATTTGCTGGTGTTTGAGGTCTGGGACACGGGTGTGGGCATTGAGCGCGAACACCAGCAAGCCATTTTTCAGGAGTTTTTTCGCGTCTCGCAGCACCAGGGCACCGAGGACAGCCTGGGCCTGGGGCTGACCATCGTGTCCAAGCTCACCATGTTGATGGGCTATCAACTCTCGTTGTCGTCCAAGGCGAACAAGGGCAGCGTGTTTCGTGTGATGTTGCCCTCGTTTACCCAGAAGGAAGCTTTGGAGACCCACCACCACGTGGACGCGCCCAACACCGTGCCCATGACCGACGACTGAGCGCCGACACAGGTCGCCACCAACGGGCGGCGGGTTATGGGCTCAGGGCCGCCGTCTCAGAGATCCAGCAGGCCGGCGGTTCGGGCCAGGTGGCTGGCCTGGGAACGGCTCTTGACGTTGAGGCGGCGAAAGAGCCGCCACAAATGCACTTTGACCGTGTGTTCGCTGATCTGCAAGGCTTCCGCAATGTCGCGGTTGCTCAAGCCCCGGTCCAGCATGACCAGCAACTGCTTCTGGCGTTTGGAGAGCTTTTCGGGGATGGTCGGGGCGTTCTCGTCTTCCACCTCGTCGGCCAGGAATTCGCGCAACACCTTGCCGATCTGGGCCGCGCCGGCCGACTTTTCCACGTAGGCGTCTGCTCCGGCTTCGCGTGCCAGGTCTTCGTAGTCGGAGGCGGGCGAGGCCGACAACACGATCAAGGTGGTGTCGGGCAGCATTTGACGGATTTCACGCACGCCCGAAACGCCGTTGGTGTCGGGCAGTTTCAGGTCCAGGCAAACCAGTTCAGGATCCCCGTGTTCGAGGATGGCCTTGTTGACCGAAGCCAGGCGCTCCAATTCCACAACTTGTGAAGAGGCGCGCAGGCGCCGAAGCAGCATGACGATGGCTTCGCGCATCAGCGGATGGTCGTCAATGACAAAGATGCTCATGGATGAAGAGGCGGTAGTGAATGGAGGTTATGGTGACTAGCATATCCCTATCATCAGTATTTGGCGATAAGAAAAAGCGGTTTTACCGAGGGGATATTGGGCCTTAAGACCTCAATTGAACCGCCGAGGCGGTGGCGTGTACCAACGGATTCACGCGTTTTTGTCCACAGTTTCCTGCAGGAAAAAATCCAGCGCTTGGGTCACGGCTTCGGCGTCGGCCTGTACCGCCACCTGCTTTTGCAGGCTCGGCAGCGCGGCCGACCCGAGCCGCTTGAGTTCGCTGATGGTGCCAGCCGCCTCTTTGGGAGACACAAAACCGACGCTTTGCAGCAGTAGCAGGCCTTTGGCGTCTTGCAGCTTGAAATAGAACTGCCCATCGGCTTCCCGGTATTGCTTGAAGCTGGGGGCCACGATTTTCTCTGTCTTGGCTGCAGCGGGCTTTTCGGCCAGGCTGCCCAGTGGTCGCAGCCCCACCGCGTGGCGCAGGCGAGCGGTGAACGGCGTGGCCACGGCACGTGCTTTTTCGGCGCCCGCCAACAGGGTTTTTTCGATGTGGGCCGGGTGTTGGATCAGGTCGTCGTAGACCGCACGCAAGGGGGCGATTTCTTTGTCCAGGCGCTCGAATAGCAACTGTTTGGCGTCGCCCCAGGCGATGCCATCGGCAAAGGCCTGGCGC
>NZ_JBFJMY010000393.1:0-3901 GCF_041633695.1 Hydrogenophaga sp. | reverse complement strand
CGCCACGCCGAACAGGCCGATGCCGATGGCCACCGCCTGCAGCCAGTAGGTCACGGCAAAACTGCGGTCGAAAATGCGCAGCGATACCGCGCGGATCTGCCCCACCGACGCGATCTCGATCAGATCGCGTGTGCCCAGGCTCTCGGCGAGCTGGAGCACGCGCTCGCGCACGGCGGTCGCATCGGCCGCATCGGCCGCATCGGCGTCGTCGGCCAGGTGCACGGCCAGATCGTTCACCCGTGCATCGCCCGTGAGCCGCTGGTAGTCGGCGCTGTCCATCAGCACGCTGCCGTTCTGGCGGGCGTAGTCGCGCCACACGCCGGCGATGAAGAAGCGGGTGGACGGCGCCAGAGCAGCGTCGAAAGCCAGACCCAGCTGGGGCAGAAAACCCCCGGCGCGCACGCCGTACACGTCGATCACAGCCTCGCTCACGTACACCGGCACCAGCGTTTCACCAGGCGCTGCCGTGGGCACCGGCCAGGCGTCGTCGATCAACGGCAGGCGCTGGTCGCTGGTGGCGTTCAGCGGTCGCGCCAGCAGGGTGAGCGCGGGCAAGGCCGGGTCGAGCTGCAGCTGGGTGGTGCGCAGCGGGTCCACGCGCACCACACCGGGCACATCTGCCACCGCGCGCACGAAATCGGGCGGCAGGCTGTTGCCTTCTTGGCCACCCGCCGTGCGCACGTAGAGCTGGGCTGGCAACACCGTGTCCAGCCACTGCGCGACCGAGTCGCGAAAACTGGCCACCATCACCGTGAGCGCGACCGACAGCGCCAGACTCGCCACCACGCCGCTGGTTGCCACGGCGGCGGTCTCGCGCAGGCGGCGCGCACGCTCCACCGCCAACAGGGGCAGCGCGCGCGTCGCCACCCAAGGCGCCAACCCGCGCAGCACGACACCCACCACCAGCGGCAGCGCCACAACGCCCCCCACCAGCAACAGGCCCACCGACAGATAGGCCGCCAGCGCCAGCCCGGCCACCGGCGGGGCCCAGGCCAGCAGCCCGGCGGCCAGCAACATGGCCAAGGCCCTGCGGTGCTGTGGCTGGCCGGATGCATCCACCGCACCCAGGCCCTTGAGCGCGGGCGCAGGCGCCATGCGCTGCATGGCGCGGGCCGGCCACCAGCCGCCCACCAGTGCGGCTGCCACGCCCAGCGCCGCGTAGCCGGTGGCCATGGGCAGACTCCAGAGCAAGCGCGGTGCTTCACCCGCGAAATAACCGCCACCCAGATCGCCGCCCAGCCAACGCAGGGCCAGCGCCGCCAAGGCCGTGCCCAGCGCCACACCCAGCACACTGCCCAGCACACCGAGCAAGGCCGATTCGCACAACACCAGCCGCAGCCGCTCGCGCGCCGACAAGCCCAACACACCCAGCAGGGCAAACTGCTGCTGGCGTTTGCTCACCGAAAGCGAAAGCACCGAATACACCAGAAACGCTCCGGTGAACAAAGCCACCAGCGCCAGCACGGTGAGGTTGACCCGGTAGGCGCGCGACAGCCGGTCCATGCGTCCATCCACTTGTTCGGGCAGTTGCGCCAGCAGGTGGGCGGGCAGGGCCAGGCTGTCCAGCACCGCCTGGGGCTGCACGCCGGTCTGCAGGCGCAGGGCGATGCGGCTGAGTTGGCCGATGTGGCCGGTGAGCTCTTGGGCCGCGGCCACGTCCATCACCAGCAGCGGTGGGCCGGGCGCGTTCACCTGGCCGATCACGCGCACGGTGGATACCTGTTGGCCGTTTTGCAGGCGCAGCGTGGTGCCAACCTGGCGCCATTTCGCGCGTGCGCTGGGGTTCAGAAATACCGCGTCGGGCGCGAACAAGTCCAAGCGGCGCGCACCCCCACCGGTGGCTGCATCGGGCTGGGGCATGAGGCCCGGGGCGGTGTTCGCCACCGACAAGGCATCCACCCCCACCAGCTTCACCGGCACCCGTGCGCCTTGCGCATCCAGCACAAAAGCGGACCGTTCCAGCACCGGGCTGGCCACGGCCACGCCGGGGTGCGCGGCCACCCGCTCCAGCCAGGTGTCGTCCAGCAGGCCTTGGCGCGCGCGCAGCTCCAGGTCGGGCCTGCCGCTGACCGCCGTTACCGCACTGGAGAACTCCGCCAGCGCCGAGGCGTTGATCAATTGCACCGAAAACGCCAGCGCCACACCCAGCATGACCGCGACCACGGCGGCCGCGTTGCGCCAGGGGTGGTGCCGCAGTTCTTGCCATGAGAAGGTGGTGAGCAAGGCGAACATGTTGGCTTGAGCTTAAGGCCAGTGCGTTGGGGCCACCGGGACAGGGGGCCGCTGATCGGCCGCCACAGCGCCCATGTGATGACCAGGGCGTAAGATGTTTTCCAGATGGCACGCGTATTGCTGCCAGAACGGTCTGCTGGACGGCATCTGTCGCAATCAAACAGACGCTCGATGTCCAGGACCCTCTCATCCCGTCTGCACAGGCGGGTTCATACCGGCCCGGGATCTCTGGCCGGTCACTGCAGGCGGCCCATCGCCTGCCAACCGGAAAACACCATGGTTCGCCTTCACCTAGCCATCGACCTGCAATACCAGGTGGGTGCGCCGGGGGCTGATTTCATTTTCAACCTCCAGGCCGCTCAAACGCGCCAGCAATTCATCGTCTGGGAGGAACTGCTGGTCAGCCAGGCCGTTCCCCTGGCCAGCCACACCGATCCCGCGACCCACACCCGCACCCTGCGCCTCACAGCGCTGCCTGGGCCGCTCACGGTGCGTTACCGCGCCACCCTGGACGTGACCCACCACGTGGCCGATGCCGCCAGCGTGATGGAGGTACCGGTGGCCATGCTGCCGCCGGAAGCGCTGATCTACCTCTACCCCAGCCGCTACTGCCAGTCGGATTGCCTGACCAGCCAGGCGATGGAGTTGTTCGGGGGCTTGCCCATGGGTTACGGGCGGGTGAAAGCGATCCAGGACTGGGTGCAGCAGCAAGTGGCGTTCGAGTCCAACACCAGCAACTCCATGACTTCGGCGCTGGACACCCTGGGCAGCCACGAAGGCGTGTGCCGCGATTTCGCGCACCTCATGATCGCCATGTGCCGCGCGCTCAACATCCCGGCGCGCTTCACCACCGCCATCGACTTTGGTGCCGATCCGGCGCTGGGGCCGACCGACTTCCACGCCTATGTCGAGGCCTATATTGGCCACCGCTGGTACATCTTCGATCCCTCCGGCACCGCGATTCCCATGGGCTTCATGCGCATCGGCACCGGGCGCGACGCCGCCGACGCGTCTTTTGCCACCATCTTCGGCACTGTCACCTCGCAGGCGCCGCTCATCGACATCTCGGCCCAGACCGACCTGCGCAACGGCTGGCAGTACCCGGTGCACCGGGCGGAAGGCCTGTCCACCGACGCGGTGTTCAGCTGGAACTTGGTGAACGCCCGCTAAAGGTCGGTGTTCCCGAAGCGTTTGCGCGCGCCTATGGCCTAATAGAGGGGTTTCAACCTTTTTCTCAGGAGCCTGACATGGGCAACAAAATCGTTACCGAAGCCGATCGCAAACACACCCCCCGTCCGACCCCCATTCCCGGCATGTCCCTGGCCACGCCCGGCCGTGGTCAGCGCGTGAGCCTGGAGCGCGGCACGTCTACCCGCAGCAAGAAAAACCCTGGCAAGCGCCCCAGCAAGGGCGGTTGATGGATGGCGTTGGGCGCTGTCGCCCACGTTGAAAAAAGGCCCGTTACGGGCCTTTTTTGTTTTTGACGCCGCAGAAGATGCCGTTTGAATGCCACATGGTTGTCATAAAAACACTGCCTAGGCATGTATAATCGGGAAAACCCTAGCCGACTGATAACCCCATGAGCGACAAATCCGACCCGCCCCAGTTCTACCAGGCGCAATCGTATACCGCCGAAGAAAGCGTGGGCTACCTCATGAAGCGCATCATG
>NZ_JBFJMY010000392.1:0-3951 GCF_041633695.1 Hydrogenophaga sp. | reverse complement strand
CCAGACCTTGGAGACGTTTGCCGACATGTATGGACTGGTGCCGGGTACGGCGGCGCAGACGCTGGAGCGGGCGCGGCAGCGCCGAACCGGCGCCTGATACAGATCCGCTTTCGACGCAGCAGGGCCCGTTCGGTTGGCTCACGCTGCGGCGTTGCCCGCCTGCGCCGCGCGCATCGGCTCGGCATCTCGACGCCGGCGTGCTGGTGGCGCATACTGGCGCATGGCTATTCCTCATGTGCAATCGGGACAAGTGGTGGACCTCCTCGAATTGGGAGCGCCCTTGTTGACCGAACAAACCTTTGCCTTGTTCAAATCGTCCGAACTCGAGGTGATGCGCGTCTACCTGCCCGCGGGCAAGGCGTTCCCACCGCACAAGGTGGCGGGCGAAATCACGGTGCAGTGCTTGCAAGGCCGGATCGAGTTCGGTTTTGACGACCAGAAACAAGTACTTGAAGCCGGTCAACTGCTGTATCTGGCGGGTGGTGTGCCGCACTGGCTGCTGGGGCTGGAAGACGCCACCGTGCTGGTCACCATTGTGTTGCGCAAATAGCGCTGCAGTGGCGCCTGCCGCTCGGTGGCGAGCGCTTCAGCCCGGCAAAGCAATGCTGCCGGCCAGCGGCACCCCCTCGGGTCGTTCGTAGTCGGCCAGCACCCAGGCGCGGCTGGGGTGCACGCTGGCTTCTTGCAGGCATTCGCGCAAGAAGGCGATGGAGGGCTTGTCCAGCGCGGCAAAGGGCTTGTTCATCAGCACCAGCGGCGCACCCGAGGCAAATCCCGCCGCCAGCCAGACCTTGCGTTTGGAGCCGGTGGAGAGCATGTACAGGGGCTTGTCCAGAAAATCCGTGAGCGACAGGCCTTGCACCATGTGGTCCAGCGTCTGTGGCGCAAAACCGGCGTAGAGCGCAGGCAGCGTCTGTAAGTAGTTGCGCGCACTCTGCTGGTCGTGCGCCTCGGTTCGCGGGTCCATCCAATACACCTGTTCCTGGTACCGGCGGGCGTTTTGGTCGAGCGACACACCGTTCAGCTCCAACCGTCCCGCCTGCGGCGCGAGTGCTCCGGCCATGAGTTGCAGCAAGGTGGATTTGCCGCTGCTTTCGTCGCCGTACACCGCGGTGACGCCAGCGCGGATGC
This sequence comes from Hydrogenophaga sp., assembly GCF_041633695.1. GTDB lineage: Bacteria > Pseudomonadota > Gammaproteobacteria > Burkholderiales > Burkholderiaceae_C > Hydrogenophaga. The sequence goes on along the minus strand of NZ_JBFJMY010000392.1, from coordinate 2,820 downwards.
GCTGGGACCAGTTCTGGAACAGCGTGCACCCGGGCCAAGAAAAGCCCAGCCCATCGGCGCGCCATAAAAAGTGTTCGGTCATACCGTGACTCAGTACCCGATGCTGTAGCGCAGGCCTTTGTGGTTCAACACGGCGCTGTGTGCACCCATGCGCTCCAGCGTCAGGCCGGGCGCGATTTCCTGGCCCTCTTGGACCACTTTTCCGTTGACGATGAGGATGCGGTGGGCGGGGTTGACCGAATAGCTGCTGCCATTGACGCTGACCGGTGGCAGTTGCGCCCGCGCTTCGGCCGAGAGTTCGGCAAAACTGGGTACGCGCGCCGGGTCCGGCTGGCCAGTGGCGGGCATGGGGGCGGCAGCGGTGGTTGGTGCAGCGGCAGGTGCCGCAGCGGGCGAGGGCGCTGGGGCCGGTGCGGGCGGTGGCGGTGCTGGCGCCAGAATGGGGCGCGGCGGCATGGTGTCGGGGGTGTCGCTGACGGCCTCTGCCGGTTGCACCGCCGCTGGCGTGGGTGGTGGTGCCGGTGCTGCTGGGGGCGCGGCAGAGGCCGTCGAAGCCGCTTCAGGCGCGGCCTGGCCGCCTTGCTGTGGCTGGGACGCTGGTGTATCCGGTGGCAAAGGCATCAACCATGGGGCCAGCAGCACATAGGCCACCAGCACCAGCAGCGCCGCGCCGATCAGCAGCGGCCAGAGCCGGGAACGTGCACCCCGGCGCTTGCTGGGAGGCGAGCCTGCGGGTGCCGCGCTCTGGCTGTGCAAGCCGGGCACCAGGCCCCGTTCGCGCTCGGTGTCGGCCCGTTTGAGGGCGTCGAGTATGTAAGACATGTGCTTGTGCTGATGGGTGCTGCGGTGCGCGCTCAGGGCCGGGCCAGGCGCGGCTCTTCCACGTCGGTGGCGCGGTTGATTTGCATGAAGGTCATGGGGCCGGCCAGGCCGTCTGCGTCGATGCCACTGGCGCGCTGGAAGGCTTGCACCCGCGACTTGAGGGTATTGGCGGAGGGCGGCACCTTGCCCGCCGCTTGCAGCGCTTTCAGCCGCTGCTGCAGCCATTCACCGGCCAAGCCTTTGCTGCCATCGGACAAACGGCCTTGCTGACCGGGTGGCGTGCGCCACAGGGTGGCGTATTCGCCGCGCCAACGACCGTCCAGGTCGGCCAGCGGCATGCGCCAGGCGCGGTCGCCTGCGTGCAAGGTGACGCTGTTCTGGTCTGCCGCCGTGAGCAAGGCCCAGGCGGTGCTGCCGCCCTCGCGCAGGGTCAGAATGCCCGGGCGGTCCAGCTGGCGCAGACCGTGCACGGTCATGCGGCCAATGCGGTAGCACTGCAGCTCCTGGTCCTGGGCTTCTGCGCAAGGGTCGTCGCTGGTGAGCGCCCGTCCCCAGACCTGGCCGAGTTCGCGCCAAGCCACGTTTTCGCTGGACAGCAACTCGGACAAGGCCGGGGTGCCTATGGGAATGACCGGGGGTTGCGCCGGTGCAGCGGCGACCGCTTGCGGTGCGTCGGGTGACGTTTCGCTGGCCTTGGTGGCGGCGACCCCTGCCACCGACGGGGTGGACTCCGATTTCACCGTGCCCACCGCCTGGCGATCGCCGGTCCGGGCGCCGCTGGTATACCAGGAGCCCAGGCCGGTGGCGAGCAGCACGCCGCCCAATGCGCCCAATGCCAGCGTGGCATAGGGGTGGCGGGTGAGCCAGCGCGTGGGCTTGTGGTCTGCCTCTGCTGCGATGTCGCTGGGTGCTTCAAACACCTCGGACGCGGCCTTGTCGACGATGGCCAGCCCGACTTGTGGTTTGCCGGTGGCATAGGCGCCCAGCAGGGAGCGGTCGCACAACAGGTTGATGCGGCGCGGCACGCCGCGCGTGAGTCGGTACACGCGCTGGATCGCTTCGTCGGAAAACGGCAGAGCGGTTTTCAGGCCGGCCACGCCCAGGCGGTGTTGGATGTACAGGCGGGTTTCGGTCTCGTTCAGCGCACCCAGGTGGTAACGCGCAATCACGCGCTGGGCCAGTTGTTCCAGTTCGGGTCGGGCAATCATGGCGCGCAATTCGGGCTGACCGATCAGCACAATTTGAAGCAATTTGCGCTCGCTGGTTTCCAGATTGGTGAGCAAACGCAGCTGCTCCAGCACGTGGGGCGTGAGGTTTTGCGCCTCGTCGATGATGAGGATGTTGTTGCGACCCGCGGCGTGGCTGCGCAGCAAGTGCTCATTGAGCGGGTCGAAGTAGTCCTTGATGGTGGGTGGACCCACTCCATCGTGCCGCACTTCCAGGTGGAATTCGTGGCAGATCGACTTCAGCAGATCCGCCACCGTGAGCTTGGGGTTGAAGATGTACGCCACGTTGCAGTGCTCTGGAATTTGTTCCAGAAAGCAGCGGCAAATGGTGGTTTTGCCCGCCCCGATCTCGCCACTCAGCAGCACAAAGCCGCCGCCGCCGTCCACGCCGTAGAGCAAATGGGCGAGCGCTTCCCGGTGCCGCTCGCTCATGAAGAGGTAGTGCGGATCGGGCGCTATGGAAAAAGGAGCCTGTTTCAGGCCGAAATAACCGACGTACATGCACTGAGGATAACGGGACGGCACGGCCGGGGCAAACAAAAGCCCGGCACGCAGAGCAAGGCCTGCGTGCCGGGCTTGAAAACGCTCAACCGCGCCGAGCCTGGCGCGGTTGACAACGGTGCGACAGCTGAAAACCTGTGGCTACGGCCTCAGGCCGCCAGCGCCATGGCTGGCGTAGCAGCGGCGGCCGACTTGTTGGTTGCGGTCTTGTTCACCGAGCATTCGATGTCGCCCGACAGCTGGCCACCTTCTTCGATCACCACCTTGCCGT
>NZ_JBFJMY010000391.1:0-3954 GCF_041633695.1 Hydrogenophaga sp. | reverse complement strand
GCTGTGCAAACTGGGCCGGGTCGCGGTTGGCCGCGCCAATGCACAGCGTGACCAGCGCGCCTTCGGGCAGCTCCACACCGCCCACGGTGGTGGCGCGCAAGGCGCGGCGGTTGCTTAGCTGGTTGGACGACTCGAAGCGCAGAAATTCGTCCACCGCCAGCGTCAACACGGTTTCTTGCGCGGCCGCATCTGGGGCCGTGGCTTGCAGGGTTTGCAACAAGCTGGCTTTTTCCTGCGGGTGTTCCTGCAGCGAGATCAGCGCATTGCCGATCAGGTTGGTGGTGGTTTCGTGGCCGGCGTTGAGCAGGAACACACAGTTCTGCAGCAGTTCCACTTCGCTCAGCCGGTCGCCGCTGGCCTCGCCCTGGATCAGGCGGGTGAGCACATCGTGTTCCGGGTCGCCGGGTGTCTTGCGCCGCTGCGCGACCAGGGTGCGCAGGTAGTCCAGGAATTCGCTCACGCTGCGGTTGCCCAGCGCTTGTTGTTCCGGGCTCAACGTGGGTTCCAGCGCGCCCAGAATCGCCAGCGACCAGCCGCGCAGCGGTGCGCGATCGGCGTGCGGCACGTCCAGCAGATTGCCGATGATTTCCACCGGAATCGCCGAGGCGAAGTCTTCGATCAGGTCGCCGCCACCGCGCTGCTCCAGCGCATCGAGCAGGCTGTCCACCAGCGCCACCAGGCCCGGCTCCATGCCGGCGATGGCGCGGCGGGTCAGGGCGCCCATGATGAGTTTGCGCACCCGGGTGTGCAGCGGCGGGTCGTTGAACACCAGGCTGTGCGTGTGGTGTTCGTACAGCGGGGAATCTGCGCCGTATTTGGGCCCGAATTCCACTTGTTTGTCGGAACTGAAGCCCTGCGCATCGCGATACAGGGCCACCAGATCGGCGTAGCGGGTGAAAAAATACGAACCGTCGGGCATGCGCCGCACCGGCTGGGTTTCGCGCAGCGCCGCGTACACCGGGTACGGGTTGGCCAGAAAGTCGCCGGGCAGGGCGCGCAGGTCAAACTCGGCGGCAATGGCCTGGGCGCGGGCCGCGGGCATGGGGGGTGTGATCGGGTCTTGCATGGTGTTGGGATTCTGGCAGGCCCAGGGCGGAACGGCTGTCGCGGGCTTGTGCGCCCCGGGCGTGACTTCACCCGGGCTTGTGTGTAGCATCTTCGTTCGACCCCGCGCGGCCGGGGATGCTGACATCCGAGGCCGCGTGGGCTTGCCCCCTGGCAGGGCCAGGGCCTGAGTCGTCAGCCGTGTGCGGAGGTCTTATGCCACGTTCCATTTTGTTGTTCCCTCTACCCAGCCTTGTCCGCCCAACCTGGCGCGCGGCGCTGTTCGCTGGTTGCCTGCTCGCGCTGACGGCGCATGCGCAGACCGGCGCGCCGAATCCCATGGCCCCGCCGGCCTGCCAGTGTTCCGCCCCCACGCCCTTGACGCCGATCGCCACCGTGGTGGTGCACTGCGTCTGTGGCGGCCTGTCCTGCGTGATCGGTGAACACAAACCGTCGGAAGGCAGGAGCAGCAAGGACGCACCGGCCACGCCGCTGTTGCAATGTGTGAGCAGACCTTAGGAGAACACCACCATGATGCTGGGATTGCGCACCGCCATTTACCCCGTCGCCGATCTGGGTGCCGCCAAAGCCTGGTACGCCGAGGTGCTGGGGCAGGCCCCGTATTTTGACCAGCCCTTTTACGTCGGCTTTGCGGTCGGTGGTTTTGAGCTGGGCCTGCTGCCCAACGCACAACCGGGCACCAACGGGCCACAGCCTTTGTGGGGCGTGGACGATATCGAAGCGGATTTCGCGCGCTTGTTGGCGCTGGGTGCCACCGAGCTGGATCCCATCTCGGCGGTGGGGGAAGGCATACGGGTCGCGGCGGTGCAAGACCCCTTTGGCAACCGCCTGGGCCTGATACAAAACCCCTTGTTCGATCCCAGCGCTGTGCGCTGAAGGCCTCAGGCCGACACCAGGGGCTCGCTGGCCTGCGGTGGTGTCGTGCGTGAGGGGCTGGTGCGCATCAACTGGCGTGCCGCGTAGCCGATCTCTTGCAGGGCGGCCTGTTCCACCGCACCCCATTGGCCCGAAAAGCTCAGGCGCATGCAGTTGCGGTAGCGGTTGGTGGCGGTGAACCAGCTACCGGGCCCGAAGGTGATGCCCTGCGCCAGACAATGCTGGAACAGTGCCACGCTGTCGAAGCCCGGTTCGAGCTCGACCCAGAGGCTGTAACCCGAAGGTGGGTTGCTGACCCGGGTGCCGACCGGAAAACTCTGGGCGATCAGCTTGCGGGCTTCGCCCAGGCGCTGTTGCAACTGGGCATGCAGTCGGCGCAGGTGCGCTTCGTAACCACCCTGGGTCAACAAGTCGGCCAACGCGTGTTCCAGCACCACGTTGTTGGCGGCACCTTGCAGGCGCTTCTGGGTGGACACCGCATCGCGCCAGCGTCCTGGCGCCACCCAGCCCAGGCGCAGGCCGGGTGCGAGGGTTTTGGAGAACGAGCCGCACACCATCACGCCACCGTCCTGGTCGAAGGACTTGGCGGCCCGGCGCCGTTCGTCGTTGGCCAGCAAGTCGTTGAAGACCACGTCTTCGATCAAGGCCACCTGGCGCTGGGCGAGCAGCCGCACCAGGCGCTGTTTGGCCGCCAGCGGCATCACGGCGCCGACCGGGTTGGACAAGGTGGGCGTGACCAGCACCGCCTTGACCGGTTGCGTGTCCAGCGCCAGCTCCAGCGCCGGCAGCGAGAGACCGGTGCGCGGATGGGTGGGTATTTCCAGGGCGCGCAGCCCCAGGGCTTTGAGCAGGTCGAGATAGCCAAAAAACGTGGGCGACTCCAGCGCCACCACGTCGCCGGGACGGGTCACCGCGCTCAGGCACAGGCTCACGGCCTGGATGCAGCTGGCGGTGATGACGATGTCGTTCGCGTCGAGCGCGCAGCCCAGGTGCAGGGCGCGGCGCGCCACGGCTTCGCGCAGCGCGGGCGTGCCGGCGTCGGCCTTGTTGTATTGCAGCAGACTGTGCCGGTGCAGCCGGGCGGCGCGCGCCACCGCCACGCGCAGGCGGTCGCCGTCGAACATGCCGTTGTGGTCCGGCGTGTAGCCACCGAAAGAGGCGCGGTCGCCGGGCTGGTGCAGCATGGCAAAGACATCGGAACGGCTTTGCCGCTCCAGCGAAAAACTGCGCGGCGGCGGCGTGCTCAGGCCGGGCTGTTTGATGCTGCGCTGGCTGGCCCGCACAAAATAGCCCGACTTCGGCCGGGCCTGCACCAGGCCACGTTCTTCGAGCTGGCGGTAGGCCTGCAGCACGGTGGAGATCGACACACCTTGCTGGGCCGCCGATTCGCGCACCGAGGGCAGGCGCTGGCCTGCCTTGAACGCGCCGCTGCCAATCAGTTGCGCCAGGCGTTGTGCCAGTTGCTCATAGAGCGGCGGCGCAGTGGGCGTGTCTGTGGCCTGCGGATCGGTGTGCGGGGTGGGGGCACCCCCATCGTCGAGCGAACGGTGAAAGTCGGGCGCCTGGTGCATGGTGACACCATGCTAAACCAGCACAGGCTTGAAATACCAGCCATTGCACCGGTACAGATGGGGTGTAACCCCAGCCGTACAGATGGGGTTTACCCGTGGTTGCGGTGCCCACATGGGCCGCGACTGTGTCTGTTGGACGGGCGGGAATTCCGGGACAGTAGAGCTCCATGAACAGGAGGTCCCCATGCAACTGAGTCCACACCCACAAGAATGCGGCACGCCTGCCGTGCTGCCGCAGCGCCAGACCCGTGTGATCCACGCCAAAGAAGGGATGCGTTTGCAGGTGCTGCGCGGTCGCTTGTGGTTGACCCAACCGGGTGTGACGCAAGACCTGTTTCTGGGCCCGGGCGCCAGCATCGACCTGCAGCGCGATTGGGTGGTGGTCCAAGCCGATGCCATGCCCGACGCCGGTGCCGCCGCCTGTGCCGAATACCGCTTGCAG
>NZ_JBFJMY010000390.1:0-3980 GCF_041633695.1 Hydrogenophaga sp. | reverse complement strand
GATCGTGGTGATCCCGGTGCCCGCCGATGTGATCGCCAAGGTCGGTGACGACGCCTACCAGGTGGCGGTGATTCCGGCCAACACCTACACCGGCCAGACCGCCGATGTGGCCACCGCCGCCATCCCCAACTTCCTGGTCACCCACGCCGGTGTCTCCGACGATCTGGCCTATCAGATGGCCAAGCAGATGTACGAGAACATCGACACGCTCTACGCCGCGCACAATGCGGCCAAGGTGATCAAGCGCGAGAACGCCATCAAGGGCATGCCCGTGCCCCTGCACCCAGGTGCCGCCAAGTACTACAAGGAAGTCGGCCTCATCAAGTAAACCGGTCCCGGTAGTGGCATGGCATCTGTCGAAACCCGCCAGTTGCAAGTCCAGCGGCCCCAGCACCAGGCTGGGGCCGCTTTTGTTTTGTCGCCCGAACACGGGCCCGGGACATCTGGAGCGCCGGTGAACACAGCAGCCGAAGCAGCGCCTGCCACAGCGAGCCGCAAGCCCTGGTTATGGGTGTTGCTGGCCAGCGCCTTGTGGTGCCTGGTGGTGTGGCTGGTGTATGGCTGGTTTCACCAGGCCGCGCTGCGCGACACCGGCCAGCAAAGCCTGGCCAGCATCCAGATCCAGGCGCGGGACCTGCTGGGTTCGGTGGAAAAGTTTGAACACCTGCCCTATCTGGTGGGTGCCGAGCGGGCGTTGTCGCAACTGCTGCAGTCGCCGCAAGACCCGGCGCTGGTGGAACAGGCCAACCGCTACCTCGCCTTTGCGCAAGCCCGCACCGATGTGGCCGCCATCTACCTCATCGACACCGGCGGCAAGACCCTGGCGGCCAGCAACTGGGCCACGCCGTCCAGCTTTGTCGGACGCAACTACCGTTTCCGCCCCTATTTTCGCGACGCCATGGCCGGGCAAACCGGCATGTTTTACGGCGTCGGTGTGACCACCGGTGAACCCGGCGCCTTCATCGCGGCGCCGATCCGCGCCGATCAGCAGATCGTGGGCGTGGTGGCGGTCAAGATCGACCTCACCGCCTTCGAAAACAAATGGCGCGAAGCCGGTCTGCACATGGCCATGGCCGATGGGCAAGGCGTTCTGTTCCTGACCACGCAACCCGACTGGCGCTACCGCAGCCTGCGGCCGCTGTCCGAACCGGTGCTGCAGAGCCTGCGCGAAACGCGCCAGTACGGCGACGTGGCGCCACGCAGCCTGAGCAGCCCGGACGGCCCGGCACCGGGCGCAGCACTGCAAGCATTGACCATCGACCGACATCCTTACCTGGTGCAGGCGCGCGGTCTGGGGCGCTTCGACTGGCAAATGCTGCTGTTTTCCGACCCGGCCCAGCCGCGCCGCCACGCCCGGCTGGCGGCCGAAATCGCGGGCCTGAGTCTGGCGCTGGTGTGGCTGGCGCTGGCGCTGGGCTGGCAGTACCGGCGCCGACAAGCCGAGCGCCGGGCTTCGCAGCGCGAACTGGCCCAGGTGGTGGCCGAACTCGATGAACGCATTGCCGCGCGCACCGCCGAACTGACCGCCGCCAACGACGCGGCGGTGCAAACCGGCAAGCTGGCGGTGCTGGGGCAAATGGCGGCCAGCATCAGCCACGAAATTTCACAACCACTGGCGGCCTTGCACACGCTGGCCGACAACGCCAAGGCGTTTCTCGCCCGCCAGGACACACAGAAAGCCAGCACCAACCTGGGCCACATCGGTGAGCTGTGCCTGCGCATGGGCAACATCGTGGGCGAGCTCAAAGCCTTTGCGCGCAAAGAGCCGGCGCGCTTGCAGCCGGTGTCGCTGCGGCATGTGATCTCCAGCTCGCTGATGCTGATCGAACCGCTGCGCCACGCCTCGCGCACCCAGATCGAGAGCGACGCCACCGACCTCATGGTGATGGGCGACGCTATCCGCCTGGGACAGGTTTTGGTCAACCTGCTGCGCAACGGCATCGACGCGATGGAAACACAAAGCGAGCGGCGCCTGGAGTTGCGCCTGCAGGCCGACCACGACACCGTGCGCATCGCGGTGCGCGACCATGGGCCGGGCCTGAGCCCCAACGTGCAAGCGCACCTGTTTGAACCCTTTTTCACCACCAAACCCAGCGGCAAGGGCCTGGGCCTGGGCCTGGCTTTGTCGCAAGCCATCGTGCGCGAAATGGGCGGTAGCATCCAGGCCGAGAACGCCCATCCCGGCGCCCGCTTCGAGCTGGTGCTGGCGCGCGCCCCCAATCCGGCAAGACCCACACCACAAGACCATGCACGTACTGCTGATTGAAGACGATCCCGTCGTGATGCTGGGCGCCGAACAGGCGCTGCAACTGGTGGACATACCGGTGGAGATGGCCAGCACCGTGGAAGCCGCCATGCAGCAGGTCGCGCGGGCCTGCCCGGCGGCCATTCTGTGCGACGTCTGCCTGCCCGACGAGGACGGCTTCGCCCTGCTGCAGCGGGTGCGCGCGATCGACGCCGAGGTGCCGGTGATTCTCATGACCGGCCACGGCGACATCCGCATGGCGGTCGAAGCCATGCACCTGGGCGCCTACGATTTTCTGGAGAAACCGTTTTCGTCCGAGCGCCTGGTCGATGTGATGCACCGCGCGCTGGAAAAGCGCCGCCTGGTGCTGGAGAACCGCCGTTTGCAGGCGCTGGTGGCGTCGCAGCAAGCCTTTGGCCTGGTGGGCGAAACCGCCGGCATGGTCGAGGTGCGTCGGCGCATCGCAGCGCTCGCACCCACCCAGGTGGACATCTTGATCCAGGGCGAAACCGGCACCGGCAAGGAGGTGGTGGCGCGCGCCATCCACGAAGCGTCTGGGCGCAGCGGCCCATTCGTGGCGATCAATTGCGGCGCCCTGCCCGAAGCGATTTTCGAGAGCGAGATGTTCGGCCACGAAGCCGGCGCCTTCACAGGTGCGGCGCGCAAGCGCGTGGGCAAGCTGGAATACGCGCGGGGCGGCACCGTGTTCCTGGACGAAATCGAAAGCCTGCCCATGACCCAGCAAGTCAAGCTGCTGCGGGTCTTGCAGGAAAAATCCATCGAGCGCCTGGGCGGCAACCAGACCACCCGCATCGACTGCCGCTTCATCGCGGCGGCCAAGGCCGATCTCAAAGCCTTGTCGGACAGCGGCGACTTCCGCGCCGACCTGTACTACCGCCTGCACGTGGCCTGCATCGAACTGGCGCCATTGCGCGAACGCCGCGAAGACATTCCCCTGCTGATGGCGCACTGCGTGCACCTGTCCGCCGAACGCTACAAGGCGCCGCCGCCGGTGTTGTCGGCCACGCGCATGGCGCAATGGCTGGCGCACACCTGGCCCGGCAATGTGCGCGAACTCAAAAACGTGGCCGACCGCCTGTGCCTGGGCCTGGAGCCCGACGCGCCCCAAGCGGGTGGCAACAGCACCCAGGCGCCTTCGCTGAGCCAGCAGATGGACCGCTTTGAAAAACAGTTGCTGGCCCACGCACTCAGCAACTGCCAGGGCCAGGTGGCCATGGCCGCCGAACAACTCCAGCTGCCCCGCAAAACCCTGTACGACAAGATCACGCGGCACCAGATCGACCCGGCGGACTACCGATGACCGCCGCACTTGTGCGGAAAACCGCGCAAAGGCGGGCCCAGATTCCAGAATTCCGCACAATGGCACCGGCCTGGCGCTGAAAAATCAAGGACTTGCGACGCATCCGCATCTGGCAGGCTAGTTGCTAACCCCTATCCACCGCACGCGGCCTGGCACAAGCTGGCCGAGGCGGTTCCTGCAAACCAACGATTGGAGACATTCATGCAAAACTTCCGCAAGTTCAAACAACACTGTGCCCTCGCACTCGTCGCGGGTGCTGCCCTCGTCAGCGGAGCTGCCGTGGCTCAGCAACAGCAATTCGTCAACGTCCTGACCGGCGGCCAAAGCGGCGTGTATTACCCCATGGGTGTGGCACTGTCCCAGATCTACGCCAAGACCATCCCCAATGTGCGTGCCACCGCACAGGTGACCAAG